>JAEUNV010000273.1 GCA_016790385.1 Zoogloea sp. | reverse complement strand
GCGCCGTTGGCACCGCCTCCCAGCAGGCTGTCGGCGCCGGCTGCGGCGGCCTGGCTGCGGGCGTCACCGGCGGCCTGCTCGACCGCCTGGCGCCGCTGGGCGGCATCGCTGGCCTTGACCTCGTAGCGGAACTCCTGCTCGGTGAGGGTCAGCTGGATCTTGGAGCGCAGCGGTACGCCGCTGGGGCTGAAGTATTCGAAGACTTCCTGGTGGGACGAGATGACGCCATTGAAGATCAGCGTTCCCCACAGAAACTGGACCCGCCGGGGTGCCTGTTCCTTGCCGGTGCCGTAGGTCTGGACCAGATCGGCGATGGGCTTGGTGCGCACGCGCACATCAAGCATCTCCTCGCCGCCGCCCTCGCCGGTATCGTCGTCGCGGGGGCGGGTCGAGTCGAAGACGCACTCGAAGGACAGGGTGGCCTTGGACGAGCCGACGTTCTGCACCTGCTGGCGCCCCTTGCGGCCCTTGTCCTTCTGTTCGCCGCCGGACACCTTGAGGGTGAGGGTGTCCGGGTTGAAGTCGAGGGGGATGGCCCGCGCTTCCTCGGTGTTCTTGCCGCCCGCGTCAAAGGGGATCAGCTTGGCACGGCGGAACTGGGCGGTTGTCATTCCACTACCCTCCTGTCGCTGCGCGACATCGCCCACGAGGGATGAGGGTGGCGTCTTGCGAAGCGCAGCTTCGCGCCGCCCGAATGGGCCGGCTGTGCACAGCCGGCCCTCGTCGAAGCACCCCCTTCGGGCGGCCGGGCGTGAGCGCTCATGTCGCCTCCCTGCTCAGTCCTTCATGGACGATGTGGAGTTCTTCGAGGGGCACTTCGCGGGCGTTACCGGCGTTGAGGTCGGCGGATTTCACCTTGGTGACGATGCCGTTCTCGAAGCGCCACACCCCCGCGTCGGGGGCGCTGCTGTCGGCCTGCATCACGCGGATGGTGCCGGACACGTAGGGCAGCGGAAAGGTGCCGTCGATACAGCGCTGCACCCAGGCCCAGAAAGCGGGGTCGAGGGACAGGCCGCGCTTGAGGATCAGCGGCGGGTTGGTGGTTTTGCCCACGAGCTGGCGGGCGCCCCGGTTGTAGCCGCCCTCGCGGATGCTCACCGGTTCGAGGGTGATCTCGAGGCCCTGTACTTCCGAGAAGGCGCCCTTACGGCTGCCCAGCGCCAGCCCTTCGTCCCCGCCCAGGCCGGAAAGCTCGATCTGCACGGCGAAGTTGAAGTTGGAGAGCATGGCCGGATCGGGCATCACTGAACCTCGATGCGCGGGTCGTCCGCACCGCTGCGGACGAGGCGGAAGACGATGAACTCGGCCGGCACGGCGGGGGCCACACCCACGAGCATGATGGCCCGGCCGGAGTCCAGGTCGCCCTGGGTGTGGGTGCTGGCGTCGCAGCGCACGAAGTAGCTGTCGGCGTCGCTGCGGCCGGCCAGGGCGCCGGCATTGAACAGGGCCTTGAGGCGGCGGCGGGCGGTGCCCGTCATGGCCGACCACAGCACCGCGTCGTTGGGCTCGAAGGGCGCCCAGGCCAGATCGGCGGCAAGCTGGGCGCGCAGCCAGTCGATCAGACGGCGCACCGACAGATGGGTCCAGTCCCGCTCGGTGGCGGTGCTGCGGGCGCCGAGCAGCATCAGGCCGCGCTCGGTGCGGCGGATCTCGTCGATGCGTTCTTCAAACAGGAAGCCGGGTTCGGGAAGGCCGGCGTCGTCGGCGCGGGCGAAGGTGCCGAGCACCGCACGGTTGGCCGGGGCGGCCCACACGCCGGTGTCGTTCTCGACCTGAGCCGTGATGCCGCAGGCGGCGGCCGCGGGCGGCACGGTGGCGGCGTGGCCGTCGGCGTCCACCCTTAGCCATGGGGTGTACAGGGCGGCGCGGGGGCTGGCCACGCCGTGGCGCCAGGCCACCACGTCACCGGCGCGCAGGCCGGGGGGGAGGTCGAGCAGGGCGATGCGGGTGTCGCGGGCTTCGCAGTCGGCCACCAGACGGCGCTGGTAGTCCTGAAGCTCGGCGGCATCGAAGCCCAGCCGCGGCCAGTCGAAGGCGTTGGTGCTGCGGTCGGCCTGACCGCGGCTGCACGCTACGCTGAAGCACAGTTCATCGGGCAGGGCCGGCGGCACGCTGTGGGCGTCCGGCGGCGTGGGGTGGAGCAGATCCGGCAGGCTCACCAGGGCAACGGGCTCGAAGGGGTGGGCCTGATCCCACACGCTCAGGGCATCCAGGGCCGG
>JAEUNV010000254.1 GCA_016790385.1 Zoogloea sp. | reverse complement strand
GGTCTGGTAGGCCGTGATGTTGGCGATCAACTGGCCGGTCTTGTTGTCGAACTTCCAGCCGCCGGTGGTGCCGCTGGCGGTCATGCCGAGGGCGCCGGTGGTGACGATCTCGACGGTGGCGATGTTGTTGATCGGTTCGGCAGGCAGGGTGGCCTTCTTGAGATAGGGGCCGTACTTGTAGGTGGCATCCTTGGTGGTGCTGACCACCCCGGCGGCGCTGGTGAAGCTGGCGAGCTGGGCCGTGAAGGTGGCCTCGGTGTTCACCGCGTAGGTGCCGCCGCCGGTCACGGCGCTGGGGTAGTGGCCATGCTGCTGGTAATAGAGCTCGATGGCGGTGCGCAGGTTGTTGAGGCTGGCGTCAAGGGCGGCGAGCTTGCTGTCGTCGGTGGACGCTGAAAACTGCGGGATCGCGATGGCGGCGAGGACGCCAAGAATCACAACGACGATCAGCAGTTCCACAAGCGTGAAGCCGGCGTTGAGACGGGGGCGACGAATCTTCATTGGGGACTCCGTTGACGGGATGGGGAGAGACTTTCCCTGGACTGGCTGGCGCATGGTTGTGTGTTACGTCCGCTGGGTCTGAAAGTTGAGAGTCTAATTGTTAAATCAGGTGACCCTGGGCGTCATATGTCACGCCTTTCCCGTGTCAATGCACGGCGGCGGACAGTTTGAAGATGGGCAGGATCAGGGCGCTGACGATCATGGCGACGAGGGCGCCCATGATCAGCAACATGGCGGGTTCGACGATCTTGGCCAGGGTGGCGAGGCGGTGTTCCAGCTTGCGCTGGTAGTGTTCGGAGAGGCGTTCGAGCACCTTGGCCAGGTGCCCGGTGCGTTCCCCGGTGGCGAGCATTTCCTGAGCCAGGGGGGGGATGAAATCAAGTTGGGCGAGGGCGGCGGAGAGGCCGCGCCCTTCTTCCACGCTGACGCGCATGTGCTGCATGCCGGTGCGCAAGGCGGCGGTGGAAGCCACTTCTTCAGCGGCGGTGAGGGCCTTCAGAAGGGGCACGCCGTGTTGCAGGGAGAGAGACAGGATGCGGAACACCCTCACCATGTGGATGCCCATGAGGGTCTGGCCCAGGCCGGGCAAAGCCATCAGGCCGCGTTCCAGGGCGGCTCGCGGTGCCGCGCTGGCGAGCAGGCGCCGGCCGGCCAGCAATGCCGCAGCCAGGCCGGCCAGCACCAGGCCGCCGTACTGACGCAGGAAGTCGCTGAGGGCCATCAGGATCAGGGTGGTGAAGGGCAGGCGGTCGTGGATCGACTCGAAGAGGTCGGCAAATCGGGGGAAGACCCAGAGCAGGATGAAGCACACCACCACAGTGGACAGGCTCAGCAGCACGGCCGGATAGGTCAGGGCCGACACCAGGGCCACGCGCAGGTTCTGGGCTTTTTCGTCCAGATCCTTGAGCTGATCGAGGATTTCGGTCAGGAAGCCCCCCTCCTCAGCTGCCGCGACCAGATGGGTGTAGGTGGCCGGAAACATGGCAGGTTGGTGCGCCAGGGCGCGGGACAGGGGCCTGCCGTCAAGGATGTCGGTATGAATCTCGCCGAGGATCCGGCTCACCGCCGGCTTGCGTGACTGGCGTTGCAGCTCGTGGATTGCTGTGTGCAGGGGTACGCCGGCCTCAAGCAGCAGGGCCAGTTGTTCGGTGAAGGCGATGCGGTCGGCCACCCCGACACGGCTGGGCAGCAGGCTGAAACCACGACTGGCAGGCGTGTGGGCCGGTGTGTCCGGGCTGGCGGCGGAGCCGAGTTCGACGGCCATGATCAGCCTCCCTGATCCTGTAGCACGACCCGGGAGATTTCCTCCAGGGTCGTGTGACCGCCCAGCACTCTCTCCAGGCCGTCGTCGAAGAGGCCGGGCCACGGGCCGCGGCGCACATGTTCGCGCAGGCTCTCGTAGCCCGCGTCGGCAACGATGAGGCTTTGCAGGGGGCGGTCGATGTCGATGAGTTCGTGGATGGCGACGCGGCCCTTGTAGCCGCTGTCGTAGCAGTTGCGGCAGCCACGCCCATGGGCCAGCATGACCTGGCCGCGGCGATGCCACTCGAAGCGCTCCACCAGTTCGGGCGGGGCGATGTAGGTTGTCCGGCATTCGGGGCAGATCCGGCGCACCAGGCGCTGGGCCATCACGCCGATCAGGGCGGAGGACAGCAGATAGGGTTCGACGCCCATGTCCACCAGGCGGGCGACGGCGCCGATGGCATCGTTGGTGTGCAGGGTGGACAGCACCAGGTGCCCGGTCAGGGCGGCCTGCACGGCGATCTCGGCGGTCTGGCGGTCGCGGATTTCGCCAACCATGATGATGTCCGGGTCCTGCCGGAGTACGTGGCGCAGGATGCGCGGGAAAGTGAGTCCGACCGCCTCGTTCACCTGGTTCTGGTTGATGATGTCGAGCTGATACTCCACCGGGTCTTCGATGGTGACGATG
This sequence comes from Zoogloea sp., assembly GCA_016790385.1. Taxonomy (GTDB): domain Bacteria; phylum Pseudomonadota; class Gammaproteobacteria; order Burkholderiales; family Rhodocyclaceae; genus Zoogloea. The sequence continues at coordinate 993 of JAEUNV010000254.1, read as the reverse complement.
TTCTTCTCGATACTGCGCAGGTGGTCGCTGGCACCGTAGAGGGTGGTGGTCTTGCCGCTGCCGGTGGGGCCGGTGACGAGCAGCAGGCCATGGCTGCGGGCCAGCAGGCGCTTGAACCGCTCCAGGTTGCCGTCGGCAAGGCCGAGGCGGTGCAGGTCGAGGACGGTGTTGCCCTTGTCGAGCACCCGCAGCACCACCTTCTCACCGTAGATACCCGGCAGGGACGAGAAGCGCAGGTCCACGGTGCGGCCCTGGGTGGACACCTGGATGCGGCCATCCTGGGGCAGACGGCGTTCGGCGATGTCCAGGTTGGCCATCACCTTGAGGCGCGAGATGAGGGCCGGAAACAGGTCGGGCCGCGGGTTCATCACTTCGTAAAGCACCCCGTCGATGCGAAAGCGCACCCGTGCCTTGGCGCGGAACAGTTCCAGGTGGATGTCGCTGGCGTTGTCGTGGATGGCCCGCTGGATGATGGAGTTGACCAGATTGATCACCGGGCTGCCGGCCGCCATCTCGTCGATGGTGTTGGCGTCGCCCCCCTGGCTCCGGTTCTCGATGACCTCCAGGTCCATGGCATTGCCGTCGATCAGGTCGGGATCGTAGGCGGTGCCGGAGTAGGCTTCGAAGAGCGATTTCTGGATGGCGTCGGCGGCGGCCAGCACCCAGCGCAGGCGGCAGCCGCTGGCCCGCTCGATCTCGTCGGCCACCGGCATGGACTGGGGGTCGGTGGTGGCGAGGGTGAGTTCGTTGGCCACCCGGAACATGGGCAGCACGCCGAGCCGGCGCGCCATGTCCTGGGGGAGGGCTTCGGCGATGCTGGGGTCGAAGAGGCCCGGGCGCATGGCCAGATAGGGCACGTCGAGCTGGGCCGAGAGGGCCTGTAGCAACTCGTGTTCGGGCACCCAGCCCTTTTCGATCAGGATGCGCCCGATGCGCAGGCCGAGCTGGCGTTGCAGGCGGGCTGCCTCGGCGAGCTGATCGGGGGTGGCCAGG
>JAEUNV010000250.1 GCA_016790385.1 Zoogloea sp. | reverse complement strand
GAGATAAGCGCGCGCGGCCTCGTAGGCGGTTTCATCAGTGGTGCCGAGAAGCTCGTAATACCGGACGGTCCGAGCAAAGCCGAGGCGCTTCACCTCGTTGCCAGTCGCAAAACCATCAAAGAGAAGTTGGCGCAGTTGCAGTTGGTAGCCGGGGCGGGTGTAAGTGTCGGCGGGGCTGGTCGGCGTCTCACGCCTTTCACGGCCGGTGTAGCCTTGAAGGTCGACGCGCGGGAACAGGCCACCACGGGCTACGTCCCGTTCAGCATCGGCCGCCTGAAAATTGTGCAGTCGGGCCAGTACCTCCGGATTGCGAAGAATCGCTTTTTCAATTGCGTCTGGCAACGTGCCGGGGGTTGCCGCCTGGGCGAAGGATATCGTCACGAAGCAAAGCGCGAGGCTGGCGGAGAGCTTTGTTGCTTTGAACATTGTTATCTCGTTCATGGGAGGAATAGGGCCAGGAAGACCAATTTTCAATGATTGGCGGTCTTTCCGGTAAGCAGCGTGATTTTAAGCGTCGATAGGGGCTTGCATTGCGCATTATTTCTTTCCCCACCCCAATACATGCCCTCAATGAATCTCACGAATAACTATTTCACAGATAATGGCCGAGTCAGATAAAGCTTAACTTTTCCCCATCCCCGCCGTTGATCAGCCGAGGCGCCTTTCACCTTGTTGTCAATCCGCTGTGCATGCCGGCTCCAGGGCAGTGCCTGAAGCTTGTTCAAGTATCTCCGTTTCGCCGATGCCCTTTCCCCCGTCTTCCTGCCGTTCACACTCGCTTGCGGCAATTTGCCGGCTGGGGGCATGGGTGGGGGTCATTTGCATCGTGGGTGCGAGCGGGGCGCAGAGTGGCTTTGAGCTTGAGCGCATGCGGCTCGTCGCCCAGCAGCGCTTCGGTGCGGTTGGAGGCGAGGGGGTGGACGCCTGGCGCAAGGCACTGGGTGCGTGGCGTGGTTTGAGCGAAGACGAGCAGCTGCGCAGGGTCAATGAGTATTTCAATCGCCGAATACGCTTTGCGGAAGACAGTGCGGTGTGGTCCCAGCCCGACTATTGGGCAACACCGCTGGAGACAATTGCCCGGGGAGCCGGCGATTGTGAAGACTTTGTCTTTGCCAAGTATTTCACCCTGCGCGAGCTTGGTATTGCCGAAGACCGTCTGCGCATGACCTATGTTCGGGCTACGGTAGGCGGTCCGGGCAGCAGCGTCAGTCAGGCCCATATGGTCCTGAGCTATTACCCTGCCCCGGACGTCGTGCCGCTGGTGCTCGACAATCTGATTGTGGATATCCGATCGGCGACGGCGCGTCCGGATCTCGCGCCTGTTTTCAGTTTCAATATGCAGGGTGTCTTCGTCGGGGGCGCCAGCCAGGCTTCCAGCCCGGTGGACCGGGTGTCCCGTTGGCGGGAGCTGCTCCTGCGCATGCGTTCGGAAGGCTACATGCCTTGAAGGAATTGATATGTCCCTCCTGAGAAGATTGTGGATCAGTGTGGTGGTGGCCATGACGGTGGTGCTCGTAGGGGCGTTCGCAGTCAGTCTGCTCACGGCACGCAGTTACTTCGAGCAGCAACTTAGTGCGCAGGCCAGTGATGGGGCGGTGTCGCTGGCCTTGTCCATGTCCCAGCAGAGCAAGGATGTGGCAACCATGGAGTTGCTTGTGACCGCGCTCTTCGATGGGGGCCACTATCGTCAGATCCGCTTTACCGATCCCTCCGGAAGGGTGTTGGTCGAGCGCACCCAGGAAGATACGGCTGACGGGGTGCCCGGGTGGTTGATCGCCCTGGTCCCGTTGGAGGCTCGCCCGGGTCAGGCCCTGGTCAGTGATGGTTGGCGGCAGGTGGGCAGGGTCAGCGTATTGGCAGCGCGGAGCTATGCCTATCGGTCGCTGTGGCGCGGCACCCTGCAACTTGGCAGTGTAATGCTGGCAATCGGCTTGTTCTGGGCCTCGGCGGTATCGATGTTGCTGCGCTGGGTGCGCAAGCCCTTGGACGAAATGGCCGAACAGGCCGAGGCCATCGGCGCGGGTCAGTTCCGGGTCATCGCCGAGCCGCGGGTATTTGAGCTGCAGAGCATGGCCCGTGCCTTGAACCGCATGTCCGAGCGCGTCCGGGCCCTTTTTGCCGAGCAGGCCGGCCGCATCGCCCATTTGCGGGACGAGGGCAGCCATGACGCCGGAACCGGCCTGTTGAATCGGGCGGCCTTCAACGGCGAACTGCGTCGCGTGCTTTGCGACCCCGACGTGGCGCCGGGAGGCTGTCTGGCGGTGCTGCGCATTGCCGACCTGGTCGTTCTCAATCAGAAGCTTGGGCGGGCACGGACCGACGAATGGCTGAAGGCGGTGGCCGAGGTGTTGCGAACCGGGCTGGATGGTGGCGATGACGTGGCCCTGGGGCGCCTGGGGGGTGCCGAATTCGGGGTGCTGGTTCCCGGCTTGAGCCTGCTTGAAGGGCGGGCGATGCTGGAGCGCATGCGCAGCGCGGTGGTTGCCCTGGATCTGGAACTGGAAGGAACCTATCGT
>JAEUNV010000242.1 GCA_016790385.1 Zoogloea sp. | reverse complement strand
ACAGGCGCCCCAGTCTCATTCCCGCACCAGCTGGTAGCCCAGCCCCCTCACCGTCTCGATCCAGGGCCGCCCGTCGGTACGCGGCCCCAGCTTGTGGCGGATGCTGGAAAGATGGACGTCAATGCTGCGGTCGAACCGGGCAAGGGGGCGGCCAAGCCCCTTCTCGGAGAGTTCCGCCTTGCTGACAACACGGCCGGCGCTGCGCGCCAGGGTTTCCAGCAAGTTGTACTCGGTGCTGGTGAGCCCCAGTTCGGCGCCATGCCAGTGGATGCGGCGCATGTGGGGCCACATCACCAGCGGCCCGACGGTCAGCGTGTCACTGCCCGACTCCGCCGCGGGCTGCGCGTCCTGGCTGCGCCGCAGGATGGCCCTGATCCGCGCCACCAGCTCCCGCGGAGTGCACGGCTTGGGCACATAGTCATCCGCGCCCAGCTCCAGGCCCACGATGCGGTCCACATCGTCGCCCCTGGCCGTCAGCATCAGCACCGGCACCTGGCTCTGGCCGCGGATGCGCCGCAGCGCTTCAATGCCCCCGATTCCGGGCATCATGACGTCCAGCACGACAATGCCGTAAGCCCCCGAGAGTGCCGCCCGCACGCCAGCGTCGCCGTCATGGACCACATCGACGTCGAAGCCTTCCCGCTGGATGTACTCGCGCAGCATCGACGACAGCTCCACGTCGTCGTCCACCAACAGCACCTTGCCCATCGCGCCTTCGCCTCCCGGATATCACGCCCCCCGATGATACGAGAGGCTTCCGGCGCGAACGAGGCTCCCGTCACGGATTAACCGGCCTTTACCTGCCTTTACGGTCAACACCGCCGGGGCGGCCACATTGCTCAAACCTCAGCCCGGGTCAGAGCCGGCCTGAAGGCGCTCCACCATGCGAACGAGGTCCGGCAGGGTCGTCACCCCCATCTTGTGCATGATGTTGTGGCGATGCACCTTCACCGTCATCTCGGACACGCCAAGTTCGGCCGCCGCCTGCTTGTTGAGGGCGCCCTTCACCATGAAGGCGATCACCTCGCGCTCCCGCGCGGTGAGCGAGGCATAACGGCGACGGATCTCCCCCACCTCGCTCTCCACCTGCAAGGCGCAGCGGGCCTGGGCCAGCGCCACGCGGATCGCGGCCAGCAGATCCTCGTCGCGGAAGGGCTTGGCCAGAAACTCCACCGCCCCCTTCTTGATGGCCCGCACCGCCATGGGAATGTCCCCATGCCCGGTAATGAAGATGATGGGGATGAGGGCGCCGGAGCTCGCCAGCAGCGCCTGCAATTCCAGCCCGCTCAGGCCGGGCATGCGCACATCGAGGATCAGGCAGGCCACCCGGGGCTGGCGCGGTGCGGCCAGAAATGCCGCCGCCGAGGGATGGGTTTCCACCTGGAGGCCCACCGATCGGATCAGGCTGCTCAGGGCCTCCCGCACCGAGAGGTCGTCATCCACCACGTACACCCATTCCTGACTATCCGCCACACAGGCCTCCCTTCCCTTGCACCCCGCCGCTTACGCCCTTGGCGCCCACGGTCACCCGGCCATGGCCAAAGCTCAAGCATCGGGAATGGTGAATTTGAAACACGCGCCGGGGGCGCCCTCCCTTTCCAGCCACAGGCGCCCGCCATGGTTCTCCACAATGCCGCGGCTGATGGCCAGGCCCATGCCCAGGCCATCCGGCTTGGTGGAGAAGAAGGCCTCGAACATCTTCGACTCGGAGCCTTCGGCAACCCCGGGGCCGCTGTCGCGCACCGTAAAGCACAGCCCCCCCGCCGGATCGGGGGCCACGTCGATCTGTATCAGCCGCTCCCGCCCCGACTGCTCGCGCATGGCGTCCTCCGCGTTGACCACCAGGTTGATGAGCACCTGCTGCAACTGCACCACGTCGGCCACCAGCGGGGGCGGAGGCTGGGGCAGCCTGACCCCGAGCCGCACGCCGGCCTCGGTCAACATCATTTGCAGCATCTGCACGACTTCATCGAGCATCCGCCCCAGGTCCACCGGCGCGCGCCGAATCCGGCCGGCCCGCAGGAAGCCACGGATGCGGGAGATGACCTCGCCCGCCAGGCTCGCGTCGCGGTTGGCCCGCTGAAGCGCGGCAGCCACCTCGACCAGGTTCGGCTCGTCATGGGACAGCCAACGCAGCGCCGCCTGACTGTTGGTGATGACCGCCGCCAGGGGCTGATTGATCTCGTGGGCGATGGAGGCCACCAGCTCGCCCATCGCGGTAAAACGCGCCACCCGGGTCAGCTCCGCGCGGGTCGCCGCCAGGGAGCGCTCGGCCTCCATGCGGGCCGTGATGTCCTCGACGATCACCGCCAGCATGGGGCCCGCATCGTCCATGGCCGGAATGCGCGAGGCGCACACATTGGCCCACAGGTAGGCCCCGCCCTTTGTCTCGTAGTGCTTCTGCACCGTGTAGCTCGGAAAGTCGCCATCGAACAGGCCATGCACGTTGCGCTCGGTGAGGCCCCGTTCGGACGGCGCGGTGAGCTCTATCAGCGAGACGCCCACGATCTCCTCGCGGGCAAAACCCAGCATGCGCTGGAGCGCCGGATTGGCGGACAGGATCTTGCCGTCCCGATCCGCCAGGGCAATCCCCACCGCAGTGTTCTCGTAGAGCCCCTGCCAGCGGCGGTCGGAAACCTGGAGTGCGGCAAAACTGCGCTGCAAGGACTTGCGGCTTGCCACCAGGCCGGCGGTCAGCTCCAGGATGTCCGAGGCCTGGGAGTTGAGTTCGCGTTGGAGAATGTCCACGGTGCGCTTCACCGTCACCAGGTTGCGCGCCCGCGCCCGCAATTCCCGAGCCGAGAAGGGCTTGGTGAGGTAGTCCTGCACCAGGTGCTCGAGCAGGTTCTCGCGCAGGGCGTCGTCGGCCCGGGCCGACAGCACCAGCACCGGTACGCGGGGAAAATCACGCCACTCGCCGAGGGCGCGCACAAAGCGCTCGCCCCCCCAGCGCGGCATCATCAGGTCGGTGATGATGAGATCGGGCGGGTCGGCGATTGCCGCCTGGAAGGCGGCCTCCCCGTCCTCCCGCAGGATCACGTTGTACTCGTCCGCCAGCACGTCGTAGAGAAACAGGCGCAGATCCGGGTTGTCCTCGGCCACCAGCACCTTGGGCTTGCCCGGGTGAAAGACCCCGGCGGCCGGCCGGGGCAGATCCGGCGCCAGGGGAAAGTCCCCCTCGGTCAGACCCGGCATGTCCTTCCCGCCACCACCGCGCACAAAGGCCCCCTCCGGTGCCCGGGCCGGCAGCTCCACCTGGAACAGGGCGCCGCCCCCCGGCGCATCCATCACCACCACGGTGCCCCGGTGCAGGTCCACGAACTCCTTCACGATGTTGAGACCCAGGCCGCTGCCACCGGCCCCGGGGTCATCGCGGCCCTGGGTGAAGCGGTCGAAGATGTGCGCTTTCAAGGCATCGGGCACGCCGGGGCCGGTGTCCTGCACGCCAATCAGCACCCGCCCGCCGGGCACGCTCTCCAACTGACAGGCAATCCGCCCGCCGGCCGGGGTGAACTTGAAGGCATTGGAGAGCAGATTGGCCATCACCCGCACAAACTTGGCCCGATCCACCTCCGCATACAGTTCGTCCTCGCCGCGCAGGCCCAGGCTGATGTGGCGGTCTTCCGCCGCGGCCTCGAAGCCCGCCGCGATCTCCCGCACCAGGGCCACCAGATCGGCATTGACGTAGGCCATGGGCATCCGGTCGGCGTCGATGCGGGCCAGGTCGAGCAGATTGTTTACCTGTTGCAACAGGCTGCGGGCGTTGCGCTGGATGGCGGCGAGGCGGAAGCGCTCCCGCTCGCCCAGCCCCGTCCCGTCCTTGATGAGCTGGTCCACCGGACCGAGGATCAGGGCCAGGGGCGTGCGCAGTTCGTGACTGACATTGGCGAAGAAGCGAGTCTTGTAGCCGTCCAGCTCCTTCAGGCGTTCAAGGGCGCCTTGCAGCTCGCTGTTCGTGCGCGACAACTCCGCATTGCCGGCAATCTTCTCGGTGATGTTGCGCCCCTCCGGCAACAGGAAGGCCACCTCGCCTTCGTCGTCCAGGATGGGCGTGAGCGAGAAATCGATGACGATGGTGCGGCTGCCCTTGAGATCACCGAAGACTTCGAAGTCGCAGCGGACAAACCGGCCGGTGCGGGCCGTGGCGATCATCTCCCGCACCCGGTGGCGCACCTCTTCCGACACTTCCCACCAGCGCGCCTCCCAGAAAGGCCGGCCGATCACGTCCTCCAGGCCAACACCCGCCCCGTCGAGGGCCGCCTGGTTGATCTCGAGCACCGTCCCATCCAGGTCCAGCAAGCCCAGAAACTGGTACATGGAATCCAGGATGATCCGGGCCATCTTCTGCCGCCGCACATCCCGTGCATCCCCGGCCTCGATCACCACCCCGCGCACCGAGGTGCGCCGCGCAACCCTGCATATATCGTCGTCGGGAATCATCGCTTTCACTTCCTCACCCCGGAGCACGCGCACCAGCGCCCTGCACACCATCTGTGCAGGGCGCCGGCGAGGTGCAAGGATGCGCGCTCAGAATCGATACGCGTAAACAAGCGTCGCATTATCCTGCGCATGGCTCACCCGAATGGGGGCCGACGTGTTGGGCAGCGAGACGTTGTTCATGTTCTCCTGGAAAGCGTGGGACCAGGCGAAATCCACCGATGAGCTGGGCGACAGCGCATAGCCCACGCCCACCGACACATGCTTGCGCGGCGTGGCCGGAATCACCGCGAAGAGGGTGGACGACGACAGGGCCTGCTGGGCCAGGCGCAGACCACCGCGCAGGGTCCAGCGGGAGTCCATCTGCCAGGCCGCGCCCATGGCCAGGATGGTCTGGTCCTTGTAGTTCTGGGGCAGCAGGATGTTCAGATCGCCCCCGGCATCGGCCACAAAGCCCACCTTGATGTCCTTCATCACGCTGGACCAGAAGACCCGCGACACATCCGCCGCCAGGGTGAGCTGATCGTTGACCCGATGGCTGACCCCCAGGTTGGCCACGGCAGGCATCTGGAAGTCACGGATGCGGATCTTGCCCCCCAGGGGAATCTGCCCGGCCACCCCGTCGATGGCGGTGAGCGTGGCCCGGCCCTCCATGTCGGCCACCCGGCTACGGGTGGTGTAGGCCGCCCCCAGGCGCGTGGCCGGCGTCAGGGCGTAGGTCATGCCAACGCGCCCGGTATAGCCCCAGGCGCTGACACCGCTGGCCAGCGGTGCATTGCGGGTCAGGCTGAAGTGGGCACCGCGCAGATCCGGCAGCCCGCCCAGCACCGGCAGCAGGGAGCCGGACACCCGCGACGCCCCGATCAGGCTGCCCACCTGGTCGGCACCCAGCAGCAGGTTCAGGTTGAGGCCCTGCCACACCGCATCGACGCCACCCCCGATGGTCAGGGCCTCGGTTGCGCGGAAACTTGCCGCCAGCGGGATGTTGAGCACCAGCAATCGGCTGGAGTTCTCGAGGCCGGTGTCAATGCCACCGGTGGCCCGGGACAGGAAGCTGCTGCGCCCGAACTCGGTGCCCAGACCGCCCTGGGCGAAGGCGCCAAGGCCGAAGGTCCATTCCCCCACGCGGCGGGTGAAGGCGGCCTGCGGCGCCATGTAGGGGCCGCGGTTGTTGCTGTGATCGCCCGAATGAACGTGCTCGCCGGTATTGCGGTTGGTGACGTCGATGTCGGTGGTGACCAGATCAAGCCCCACCTGGGCGGTGTTGTCGGCGGTCATCAGTGACAGAGTGGCCGGATTGGTCATCATGCCGGCCGGCCCCACGTCCTGGGCCGTGGCCACGCCCCCCATGCCCCGGGAGATGGCGCCAAAGCCTTCCAGGCGGAAGACATCGGTGGCGTGGGCCGTGCCAGCGGCCGCGGCGATGGCCAGCGCCAGCGTCGCGCCCCGCAGCCGGCGCGGGTGGTGTTGTCCCTTCCCTTGTCTTGTTTTCATTCTTGTCTCCACATCCGTTCCTCGCGGAACCTCAAAAGAATCGATCGAAATGGATCTGCTCAAAAGGCACCCGGTGCTCCACCATCAGCATTTCCTGGAGGGCCTGGGTCATGGGCGGCGGGCCGGCAAAGTAGAACTCGTAATCCGCCAGCGGCGCCGACAGGGCCTGGGGAAGGCGGGTGTGCACGAAGCCCGTGGCACCCGCCCAGCCCTCCACGCCCGGGGAGGAGACCACCGGGCAGTAGTCGATACGCTCGCCGAAGCCCGCGAGTGCGGCCAGCATCGGCTCACCGCACACGTCACGGGGCTCCCGCGCGCCATAGAAGAAATGCAGACGGCGGTTGGCCAGCATGCCGGCCTCGACCGCCCCCCGGGCGATGGAGATCATCGGTGCCAGGCCGGAGCCCCCCGCCACGCACACCAGATCGCGGGGTGCATCGGGGCGGAGGTAGGCCACCCCGTAAGGTCCGTCCAGCCCCACCTCGGCCCCCGGCGCAAGCACGTCGAAGAGCACCGCGCTACCCTGCCCGCCCGCCACGCGGCGGACCTGGAAATGCCACTCCCCGGCGGCATTCGGCGTGTTCGACAGGGAATAGGCGCGGGACGCCCCCACCCCGGGCAGGTCGAGCATGGCGAACTGCCCCGGCAGAAAATCCGCCGACCCGTCTGTCACGAAGCGGAACTCCCGGATGTCGTGGGTGATGTCGCGGGTGCCGGCGAGCACCGCCCGCCGCCGCCGGGGCAGGATGGGCGGCACATATTCCGGGCCGGTCGCCAGCTTGATGGACACATCGCCGAGGGCACGGCACTGGCAGGCCAGGTGCCGGCCCCGGCGCCGGTCCCGCTCGCCGAGGCCCGGCGCATCGGCCCAAAGGGTCTCGACCTGGCCTTCGAGCAGCTCAAACTTGCAGCCGCCGCAGCCCCCCGAGTTGCATTCGTAGGACAGGCCGATGCCGGCCCGCAGCCCGGCCCGCAGCAGGGTGTCGCCGGGTAGCTGGGTAAAGCGGGTGCCGTCCCGCAGGTTGTGGATCACTGGATCGCTCATGGTGTCTCTCCGGCGCCGTTCCGCGGCCCG
>JAEUNV010000236.1 GCA_016790385.1 Zoogloea sp. | reverse complement strand
GCCTGCTCTTCGAGGCTTTCGGCGGCAGCGGCGGCCTCTTCCACCAGGGCCGCATTCTGTTGGGTCACCTCGTCCATCTGGCCCACCGCCTGCGTCACCTGCTCGATACCGCTGCTCTGCTCCGAACTCGCTTCCGCGATCTCCGTCACCAGCGACGACAGCTTCTGGAAGTTCGACACCACTTCCTCCATCGTCTGGCCCGCTTCGTTCACAAGCTTTGCCCCGTCCTCCACCTTGTCCACACTGTCCGCGATCAGCGCCTTGATCTCCCGCGCCGCCTGCGCACTGCGCTGGGCAAGACTTCTGACCTCGCTCGCCACCACCGCAAAGCCCCGACCCTGCTCGCCCGCCCGCGCCGCTTCCACCGCAGCATTGAGCGCCAGGATGTTCGTCTGGAACGCGATCGAATCGATCACGCCAATGATGTCCGCGATCTTCTTCGCGCTCTCCTGGATCGAGCCCATCGTCTCAACCACCCGACCAACCATCGCGCCACCCTGTTCGGCAACCTCGTTGCTCGAACTCGCAAGCTCCTTCGCCTGCCGGGCGTTGTCCGCGTTCTGGCGAACCGTCGCGTTGAGCTCTTCCATAGAACTCGCCGTCTCTTCCAGGCTGCTCGCCTGCTCCTCCGTCCGCGACGAAAGGTCCGAATTGCCCGCCGCAATCTCCTGCGCCGCAACGTTGATCGATTCCGACGCTTCCTTGATCTGGCCCACCACTTCACGCAGGCGCTCCACCGTCGTATTGGTGTCGTCCTTCAGCTGGCCAAACGTCCCACCGTAGTCCGCCGTGATCTTCTCCGTCAGATCTCCGCGCGCTATCGCGTTCAGCACCCGGGCGAGATCCAACAGACTGCCTGCCACACCCTCCATCAGGCGATTGAGCCCAACGGACAGGTCGCGGAAAAAGCCCGTCTTGCCTTCCGCATCGATGCGCACGGTGAGATCTCCATCCACGGCCCCGGCAACCAGTGCCTGAACCTCTTTCTCGGCCAGAAGCTCATCGGTACGATCACGCCACTCTCCGACGGACCCCAGGCGCTCGCCGGCACTGCTCAGGATGGGGCTGGTCACAACATCAAATGTGCGCCCTCCGATGACCATCTGGGTCCGGGTGGTCTGGCTGAGCGACGCGAGGCGCTGGAGAGCGGCATCAGGGTCGGGATAGAGTCGACCGATACTGCTTCCGATAAAGCTGTCCGTGCTGAAGCCCGGCGCATGCTTGCGGATCTCGGCTTCGATACTCCGGATGGTCTTAAGCAGCGCCGGATTGGCATACATGACCCGACCGGAGGGATCCGCAATTCTCACGTTTGTTTCGACGCAATCGAGAGCCTGACGAATACGGGCGTTCTCATCTCCGATCCGCTTTTGTTCAGAGATATCGCTGCACAGTCTGACCTGCATGCTCTCGAGGGCCTGCAGCAACGTGCCAACCTCGTCATTGCGACGGACATCAACGTTATTGCGGTACAGCCCGCTTGCAACATTTCGAGCAGTGCCCACCATGTTCTTCAGCGGGTTGACGACCAGCGAACGCATCAGGATAAAGATCACGCCCGCCAGCACGAGCGCGGCGCAAATACCGATGACGAACAGCATGAGCCCTATGCTGTGCGCAGCCTCCTCAAACTCATCAATGTAAGTGCCCCCCGCCACCACCCAGTTCCACTCGGGAAAGGCTTTGAAGGCCACAACCTTCTGACGAGCCGCGCTCTCATTCAATTCAGCATTGACCCACGGATAACGGATTACCCCGCTCTTTTGATCCAGCATCTCGCGAATGAAGAAGCGACCATCGGCATCCTTCGAGTCGATCAGCGTCTGGCCCTCCTTAGCTGGATGAGCAATAAGGGTTCCAAGCGCTTTTCCGGGGGTCGAATCGAGCACGAAGGCGTAGCCTGACTGGCCAAAGTGCACTTCGCTGATTTGCTTGCGCAGGGCGGCGAGCTCACCGGAGAAATCGCGCCCGACAGATGTGGCGCCAATGACCCTGCCGCTGCCATCCTTGATCGGCGCATACCCTGAGTAGGTCTCCTTGCCGAACAGAACAGCCTTGCCCGCGTACCGCTCTCCCGCCAGCAATCTGGCATGGGCGGGGTGATCGTGAGGCAAGACCGTACCGACCGCACGCTCACCATTCTCCTTCTTCTGGGATGTCGCGACACGGTAGAAATCATCACCCTTGCGGGCGAACAGGGTTGCAGCGGCCCCACTGCCGGCGGTAAAGCGATCCAACTCCTGCACACGCGAATTCATGGACATCCCGCCGTGCAGGAGAACCGGCATTCCCTCGGAGGCCGCGTTCACCGAGAAAGTGTCGGTGAAACCGGCCGCAAAGATGTCGTTCAGCCGATCCGTCTCCGCCCGCAGATTCCGCGCCCTGGACTCAACCATGGCATGGACCAGACCCACCTTGTCCGTGACCGCAGCCACCCCCTGGCTCTCCAGCGTGGCCGTCGTCCGATCCCGCATGATCCATGACCCGGCACCGAGGATGACCGCCAAGGCCAATGCTGCGGCCGCCGCCGTGCGGGTGGCCAGGGATGCGCCTCGCACACGTTCACTGAACGCCGGCCACAGGCCTGCGGATGTAACCTGCCCATTGATGATCCGCTTGCCGCGTGCCTTACCTTCGCGAAAGAGCGCATAGGCCGCTTCGGCGGCCTTGATCTGCTCAGCACTGGCCTTTTGCCGAGAGGACATGTAGCCGGTAATCTGCCCGTTCTCGATGATCGGGGTTGCATGAGCGACAACCCAGTAGAAATCACCGTTCTTGCATCGATTCTTTACCAGCCCCACCCACGGACGCCCTGCCTTGAGTGCAGCCCACATGTCGGCGAAGGCTTCAACGGGCATATCAGGATGGCGCACGATATTGTGCGGACGGCCGATCAGCTCGTCTTCGCTGAATCCACTGATCCTGATGAAGTCCTGGTTGATGAAGGTGATCTGACCTTTCAGATCGGTCTTGGACACAATCAGATCAGCATCAGTCAACTCGATTTCATGCTGGGTGACGGGCATGTTTATTTTCATTCTTCACTCCCACTTGGCTTTCCTGCTTGCTGTCTCTACGCCCGACGAACAATCGGCGCCTCAGAACTCTTCCCAATCCGCCTCGGCGAGGTTCGATGCATGACGCCTCACTTTTGGAAGCGGAGCACCTAACTTCGCTAACTTGATCGTCCTGACAGGCTCGTCGCTGCGCTCTCGTTCACTTGGTGTGGATTGGTTCAGGGGCACCTCGGACAACCCGTTCCCATAGGCTTGCTTAAGCTTGCGGATTTCCTGGATCGTCTCCTCGGAGAGGACCGCGAAGTCGTTGTGCAACAACCGCTCTGCACCGCTGCCGTCGCCAGATTGCTTGGCCCGGATGACAGCTCCGGCGCAACGGTGGAACTCTAAGTGCTTGTTCTTCAGCTGGGCATAGCCTGGGGCGCTTGCATAGCGCTGGCCGGCACCGTGAATCCAGCACCCGAGAACGCATTTGTCGTCCCGCGACACGACCGCCGGATCAAGCGCCTCCCCTTCCCCCGCCAAGAAGTTGCGCAGCTTTTGCTTCCAGCCCATATGGGCCCGAATCGCTCCATCGAAATCCAGTGCAGCGGCATTTTCCGCAGCGGCCGCTGGCACCAGGCGGAAGGTGCTCACCGCACGCACGAGATTACCCGCCTGCTCTTCGAGGCTTTCGGCGGCAGCGGCGGCCTCTTCCACCAGGGCCGCATTCTGTTGGGTCACCTCGTCCATCTGGCCCACCGCCTGCGTCACCTGCTCGATACCGCTGCTCTGCTCCGAACTCGCTTCCGCGATC
>JAEUNV010000227.1 GCA_016790385.1 Zoogloea sp. | reverse complement strand
ACCGTCACGGCGATCACCTCGCCGAGGCCGAGTTCTTCGGCAATGGCGCCGGCCAGACGGGTCTTGCCGCAGCCGGCCTCGCCTTCCACCAGCAGCGGGCGGCCCAGGTGGATGGCCAGGTTGATGATCTCGGCGGTCTGGGGCGCGGCGATGTAGCCGGCGCTTTGCCGGCCGGTGTAGGTGGCGTAGGGATGGGGCACGGGAGGTTCCTCTGTGGTCAGTTTGCCCAGAAGCCGTTGAGGTCGAGGCGGTTGTACACGTAGACGGGTGGCTTGCCGGCGGCATCCGCCGCGTCGGCGGCGATGGCCCGGCGTTGTGGGGCGGTCAGCTTGCGGCAGCCTTCTTCGAGCCAAGCTTCCACATCCTCGTCGCTGAGATCAGTCAGCTCGGGCAGGGCCTGGAGGCAGCGGAAATCGGCGGCGGCGCTGCCGGCGGGCTGTATGAGATCGTCGGCCGGGGCGGCCAGGGGGGTGTGATCGACGACGACGCACAGCAGCCGGTGGGCGGGCGTGCCGGGGCCGGCCGCCAGCGCATCCAGCAGGGGGCGCCAGAAACCCGTGACGAAATCGCCGAGGCGGTCCGGGGCGCCGCCGAGGGAGGGCAGGATGACGAGCAGGGGCGATTCCTCCAGGCGGGCCAGGAGCCGTGCGGCGAGGCGCCCCATGTCCGGCCCATCGAGGCTGGGCACCTGGAGCAGGGCGCCGAGCTGAAGGGTCAGGGCCGCCGACCCGTGGCCGTAAAGGGGTTGCCCGGTGAGGACGATCATCTCCTCGTCCTGCCCCCAGCTGACCAGGGCCTGGACAAACTGGAGCTGCCCCCAGTTCTCGGGGCCATGCACCAGAAAGGCCGCCGCCAGGGTGTCTGCCTGCTTATTTACGGTGCGACGGGCGCGCTTGAGCGCCTGCATCTGGGGCTCGCGGCCGATGGCGCCCAGCTCGCTGTCGGGAATCCGGCCGATGGCGCCACGGGGGCCGTCGGACGCTTCGCGGATGAGTTTCTGGTTCCAGTGGTGGATGGTGCTGACCAGGCCGGCCACCAGATCGATGCTGTCGTTGAACGGGTTGATCAGGCGCCCCGGCCCGCCGGCCCAGGCCACCACCGCGGCCTTGAAGGCGGTCTGCTTCTGTCGCGACGCCTCGCGGACCGCCTCATCGGGGAATTCCTCGGCGAGGATGGCCTCGGCGCTGGCCTTGAGCGTCAGGTCGGCCTCGCTGCCGGTGCGCGGGATGAAGAGGAAGAGGGGCGGCGTGTGGCAGGCCCGCCAGTGATGGGTGGCCCAGCGGAACTCCAGTTCGGTGATGGACTCCTGGAAGCCGGGCGGCGTCCACCCATAGCGGTGGCCAAACAGCCCCACGTAGCCGTCACAGGCGGTGAGCTTGTCACGGCACACGTCCTCGACATAGGCGGCCGGGTTGGTCCAGTCTTCCTGGAGGGTGATCAGCACCGGGATCTTCTCCACGGCGCGCTTGATGTCCTTGCGGGGTGTCTCGCAATCCCGCGCGGTGGCGCTCAGGAAGAGGGAGCCTATTTCCGGCAGTGGAACGGGCATGGCGGTCGGTGAGGGAGCGCTGGAAGCTTCAATTATCCTATTTTCCTCCGTTATCCCGTCAGTCCGAGGCGCCCCTCCTGGGGTTGGGCGCCTGTCCATGGGGTTGGAGGGGGTTTGGCGTCGAAGAGGCGGGCGAGGATGTAGCGCACGAGGGCAGGCCATCGGTCTGTGTT
>JAEUNV010000209.1 GCA_016790385.1 Zoogloea sp. | reverse complement strand
CAGGACTTCCGTTCCGAGATCCTGGTTGGCCAGGTGGCGGTCGATCTCGTAGACCAGGTGGAGTTCCTCGTAGCGTTCGGCCAGTTCGCCGGCCAGCAGATCCATCTCGGTATTGAGGTGGGTGGCGTCGTCGAGGGCCGCGGCCACGTCGTCCATGGCGTCGGCCAGGGCATCCAGCTCGATTTCGGAAGGGTTCTGATCGCGGCTGGCCATGGCCAGCAAGATGCCCTGGCCGGCGGCATCCGGCAGGGTGACGGCACGGAGAAAGAGCGAGCCTTGGGCGCTGTCGAGCCGCTGCATGGACTGCGGCGCCTGGAGGTTGGCGCACAGGGGGTGGGCGCCGATGGCGTCGGCAAGGTCGGCCGCGTCGTCGGGCCACAGCAAGCTGCCTTCACTGCGGCCAATGCCCACCTTGAACTGCGGGCCGGCGCTGCGTTGCAGCCAGCGTCCATAGCGGGCGAGGCTGCGGGTATAGGAATCAGGCATTGTTTGTCTCCTGGCGGAGCAGTTGGGTCAGCAGCGCAGCGATGCGGCGGGGGCTGACCGGCTTTTCGAGAAATTCGATTGCACCCAGGTCGCGCGCCCATTCCCGCTGGTCGCGGGCCGTCATGGACGTCATCACGAGGATGGGAAAGGGGCGGTGGGGGAGGCTGGCGTGGAGCTCTCGGCACAGTTCCTCTCCGCCCATGCCGGGCATCTGGATGTCGGTGATCATCACGTCAGGGGGGGTGGCAGCGATGGCTCTCAGCGCTTCAGCGCCATCGCGGGCCGTCTCGACCGTCCAGCCATCTTTGGCCAGACTGACGCGCAGCACGCGGGCCACATGGGGTTCGTCGTCGACGACTAAAAGGCGCTTCATGCTGCCCTCAGAAGAACATGCGGTTTGCGGAAGCTCAGGGTGACCCGAGTGCCCTGGCCAGGCTGGCTGACCACGCTGATCTGACCTTGGTGCATCTCGACGATCTGGCGCGCCAGGTAAAGGCCGAGGCCGTGACCGCCGCGGGAGACGGCTTCCTGGTCGGCGGAGCGGTAGAACTTCTCGAAAATCCGTTCGAGGTCGGCGGCGGGAATGCCGATGCCCGTGTCCTGGACCGAAATCTGGATGCGCTCGTCGCTCTCTTCGGCCGACAGGACCACCTCGCCATCATCCCGGTTGTACTTGGCGGCATTGGTGAGGAGGTTGTTGAGGGCGATGCGCAGCAGATCCTTGTCCAGTTCCATCGGGGAAAGGTCGGGGGGGACGTCCACCCGCAGGCGGAGGTGATGGGCGCGCCCCCCGTGGGAGAGGTGCTCCATGCAGTCGTTGAGCAGGTCGCCCAGGCGCACCCACTGGCGCTCGATGACGATGCTGCCGGCCTCGATCCGCGAAATGTTGAGGAGGTTGCCGATGAGCGCCGCGGCCCGCTCGGCCTCGTCGCAGACCGTGTTGATGGCTTCGACGCGGGTTTCGTCGGGCAGATCCGGTTCGTCCCGCAGCAGTTCTCCGTAAAGGCTGATGTTGGCCAGGGGAGTCTTCAGCTCATGGGCGACATGGGCGATGAACTCGTCCCGGGCGCGGGCGGCCAGCAACTGGTCGGTGGTTTCCCGCAGGACCAGCAGGGTGCCCAGGCGTCGTGTGGCGTCGCGGGGGGCGAACAGGGGCAGGGACCAAACGCTGACGCGGCGGTTCTCGTCGCCCCCCGGATG
>JAEUNV010000197.1 GCA_016790385.1 Zoogloea sp. | reverse complement strand
CCGGCGAGCCGACCGCATGGTTTGATAAACTGCGCGATTTTACACGAACGCATCTCAGACTCCCGTGGAACGACGCCAACAACTCCAGTCCTGGATCGCCGCCGAATTTCCCGGCCGCCCCTTCGAACTCGCCCCGGCCAGTGCCGACGCCAGCTTCCGGCGCTACTTCCGGCTTACATTTGCTGACGATCCTGTTTCCCTGATCGTCATGGACGCCCCCCCCAGCCACGAAGATTGCCGCCCCTACATCAGGGTGGCGGAACTGTTCGGGGCCACCGGCGCCCATGTACCGAAGGTCATCCGGCAGAACCTGGAGCAGGGTTTCCTGCTGCTGTCCGACCTGGGCAGCACCACCTACCTGGACGCCCTGACCAAGGACAACGCCCACAACCTCTACGCCGAAGCCCTGGGCGCCCTGATGAGCATTCAGGCCTCCAGCCAGCCCGGCGTGCTGCCCGAGTACGACCGGGGGCTGCTGATGCGCGAGCTGGAGCTCTTTCCGGTGTGGTATGTGAGCCGCCACAAGGGCATCACCCTCACCGAACAGCAGACCAGCCAGCTCTACGATGTTTTCGACCGCATCGTCGACGTGAACCTCGCCGAGCCCAAGGTCTATGTGCATCGCGATTACCACAGCCGCAACCTGATGGTTTCCAGCCCCAACCCGGGCGTGCTCGACTTCCAGGACGCGGTTTACGGCCCCATGACCTACGACCTGGCCTCCCTCTTCAAGGACGCCTACATCCACTGGGAAGAGGATTTCACCCTCGACCTGCTGGCCCGCTACTGGGAAACCGCCCGCGAGCTGGGCCTGCCGGTGCGTGCTGACTTCGCCGAGTTCCACCGGGACTACGAATGGATGGGCGTGCAGCGCCACATCAAGGTGCTCGGCATCTTTGCCCGCCTCTACCACCGGGACGGCAAGGACGGCTACCTGAAGGACATGCCGCTGGTGCTGCACTACCTGCGCAAGGCCTGCGAGCGTTACGGCGAACTCAAGCCGCTCTTGCGCATTCTTGAGCAGACCGACCCGACCATCACCGAAGTCGGCTACTCCTTCTGAGCCCGCAACCATGAAAGCGATGATCCTTGCCGCTGGCCGCGGCGAACGCATGCGCCCCCTGACCGACACCTGCCCCAAGCCGCTGCTGGTGGCTGGCGGCAAGGCGTTGATCGTGTGGCACATCGAGCGTCTGGCGGCGGCAGGCATCGTCGACCTGGTCATCAACCACGCCCACCTGGGCCGGATGATCGAGGACGCCCTGGGTGACGGCGCGCGCTTTGGCGTGCGTATCCGCTACTCCCCCGAAGGCAGCGCCCTCGAAACCGCTGGCGGCATCGCCCGCGCCCTGCCCCTGCTGGGCGACTCGCCCTTCCTGGTGGTGAATGGCGATGTCTTCTGCGATGCCGACTTCGCGGGTCTGCGCCGGGCGGCGGAAGAACTCAACCCGGTGCGCTGCGCCCACCTGCTGCTGGTGACCAACCCGGCCCACCACCCGGAGGGCGACTTCGGCCTCACGCCGGACGGTCTGGTTCGTGAGGGCGAGGGCGACCGCCTCACCTTCTCCGGCCTGGGCGCATATCACCCGGCCCTGTTCGCCGGCCTATCGCCCGATGCCCCTGCCAAGCTCGCGCCCCTGCTGCGGGCGGCCATGGCGCGCAACCGGGTCAGCGGCGCCCGCCTGCTCGGGCGCTGGGTGGACGTAGGCACACCCGAACGCCTGCGCGAACTCGACACAAGCCTGCGCGCCGCCTGATCGCGCAACATTCCCGCAACGCCACGGTCCATCCACCATACCCCCACCGGACGCCACCATGCCCCTCGACATCGCCCCCTTCCAGGCCCGCCGCCGCCGCTTGCTGGCCACCATGCAGGCCGCAGGCGGCGGTGTCGCCATCATCCCCACCGCGCCGGAACATCTGCGCAACCGCGACACCCACTACGGCTACCGCTTCGACAGCTACTTCTATTACCTCACCGGCTTCCGCGAACCCGAGGCGGTACTGGTGCTGGTGGCCGGCGACACCCCACGCAGCCTGCTGTTCTGTCGCACCAAGGATATGGAACGGGAGATCTGGGATGGCTACCGCTTTGGCCCCGACGCCGCCCGTGAAGCCTTTGGCTTCGATGCTGCCCACCCCATCGCCGAGCTCGACGAGCAGCTCGGCACCCTCTTTGCCAACCAGCCCGCCATATTCCACTCGATGGGTTACGAGGCCGCCTGGGACACCCGTGTCACCGACGCCCTCAACCGGGTCCGCGCCCAGGCCCGCACCGGCTGCCAGGCGCCGGGGCAGATCCGCGACGTGCGCAGCCTCATCGACGAGATGCGTCTGATCAAGGACGCCAGCGAGATCGCCACCATGCGCCGCGCCGCCGATATCTCCGGCGGCGCCCATCGCCGCGCCATGCAGGCCACCCGGCCCGGCATCCACGAGTACGAGATCGAAGCCGAGCTCATCCATGAGTTCCGCCGCCATGGCAGCCAGGCACCGGCCTACGGCTCCATCGTTGCCGGCGGCGCCAACGCCTGCGTGCTGCACTATGTCGAAAACGACGGCCTGCTGCGGGATGGCGACCTGCTCCTGATCGACGCCGGATGCGAACTCGACGGCTACGCTTCCGACATCACCCGGACCTTCCCCGTCAATGGGCGCTTCAGCGGCCCCCAGAAAGCCACCTACGAGCTGGTGCTGGCGGCCCAGGCCGCGGCCATTGCCGCCACCCGCCCCGGCGCCGGCTGGAACGACCCCCACGACGCAGCCACCCGCGTACTCGCCCAGGGTTTCATCGATCTGGGCCTGCTCCAGGGCAGCCTGGATGGCGTGCTCGAATCCGGCAGCTACCGCCAGTTCTACATGCACCGCACCGGGCACTGGCTGGGTCTCGACGTACACGACGCCGGTGAGTACAAGATAGGGGGCGAATGGCGGCCCCTGGTCCCCGGCAACGTGCTGACCGTTGAACCGGGCTGCTACATCCGCCCGGCCGACGGTGTTCCCGAAGCCTTCTGGAACATCGGTATCCGCATCGAGGACGATGCCCTCGTCACCGAAAGCGGCTGCGACATACTGACCGCCAGCACGCCCAAGAGCGTGGCCGACATCGAAGCGCTGATGTCCGCATCCGCCTGACACCCGAGCCCTGGAGCCCGAGCCCATGAAACGCCACGACCTCGCCATCATCGGAGCCGGCCCGGTGGGCATGACCCTAGCCCTGGCCCTCAAGGATGCCGGCCTCGACATCGTGCTGGTGGACGCCCGCTCCCGCGGCGCCGCACGCCAGGATCCGCGCATCCTGGCGCTGTCCCACGGCACCCGCCTGACCCTGGAGCGCCTGGGCATCTGGCAGCAACTTCCTGCCACGCCCATCGAAAGCATCCACGTTTCCCACCAGGGCGGCCTGGGCAGGACGTTACTGGAAGCCCGCGAGTACGGACTGCCAGCCCTCGGCTACGTGGCTGGCGCCGGCAATCTGGCGACCGCGCTGGATGATGCCCTGGCCGTTGCCGGCATCCCCATCCTCGACCAAGCCACCGTGACCGGTCTCGCTGCCGGTGCCGACGACGTGATCGTCAGCCTCGCCGACGCCCCCCCCTTTGCCGCCCGTCTCGCCGCCTGTGCCGAGGGCAGTATCCAGGGCGCCGACGACAGCAGCCTGGTGGAGCGAAACTACGACCAGCACGCCGTGATCTCCGTCGTAACACTGGCGGAAAGCCATGGCAACCGCGCCTGGGAGCGCTTCACCCCGCAAGGGCCCTTGGCCGTACTGCCGTGCGGAAACGACTGCGCCATTGTGCATACCGCCGACCCGGCCGAAGCCGATGCCCTGATGGCCCTGGATGGTGAGGCCTATCTGGCCCGTCTTCAGGCCCACTTCGGCACACGCCTGCGCTTTGCCGGGGTTGGCCCCCGCGCCCGCTACCCCCTGCTGCTGCGTTACCGGCCCAACCCTGTCGGCCAGCGCACCGTATGGCTGGGCAACGCGGCCCAAACCCTTCACCCGGTCGCCGGCCAGGGCTACAACCTGGCCCTGCGCGACGTGTGGGCCTGCGCCCAGATCCTGCTGCGGACCGGCGGTGACCCGGGCGCCGCATCCATTCTTCAAGCCTATGCCCGCGAACGCCAGCTCGACCGCCAGGGCACAATCCGCTTTACCGACGGCCTCGTGCGCCTGTTCAGCACCGGCTTCGCCCCGCTGCGGCACGCGCGCGGAGCCGGCCTCTTTGCCCTCGATCTGCTACCCGCCGCGCGCCATTTCGTGGCCAAGCGCATGATGTTCGGGGCCCGTGCGTGGCCGTGACCGCCAGCGCGGCGGCGTCTTGAAAAAGGCCGTCGCCGCGGCGCAACAAACCCCGTAGAATCCCCTGCCTGCGCGCCATCCGGCGCCCCGCCGCCCACGGGACCTGCACCATGGCCGAAGCCGACGATCTCCAGCAACACGATGACCTCGACATCCACCTGCGCGAGGTGCAGCACCTGCTTGCCCGCCACAAGCTGGTGGAAGATC
>JAEUNV010000141.1 GCA_016790385.1 Zoogloea sp. | reverse complement strand
CCCACCATCCACAATGCCACCGCGCGCCACCTGCGCGACAACGCTTACGTGGATGCCGATGGCGTCTGGCATGGTCACCGCCTTCGCTTCATCCGTTCCGGAGCGGCAGCGCTCAAGGAACCGGACCGTGACACGCTTGAGACCACTTACGGATGCGAGGTTGTGACCACCTACAGCATGTCCGAGCTGATGCCCATATCCCAGCCGCCCCGGGACGGTGGCAGCTGGCAGCAGGGGGCGGGGACGGTCGGTGTTCCGGTCGTTGCGTCGATGGCCGTCATCGACCCGGCAAGCCTTCGACCGCTTCCCTACGGAAGTGAGGGTGAAATCGCCATTTCCGGTCCGACGGTGTTCCCGGGATATCTGAACAATCCCGATGCCAATCGGGGATCCCGTTTCCTGCTCCGTTCCCACGACGACGGGCTGCTGCACACCTGGTTCCTCACCGGCGATCTGGGGGAACTGGACGGCGAGGGGGCGCTTGCCCTCAAGGGGCGGCTCAAGGAGCTCATCAAGCGCGGCGGCGAGCAGGTTTCGCCCGTTGAGGTGGAAGCCGCGCTCGTGAAACACCCGTGGGTTGATATGGCAGTCTGCTTCTCCGTGCCCTCCGACGTGTATGGTGAGGAAGTCGGCTGTGCGCTGGTCCTCAACACCTCCGGCGCCGGCAGGCAGAGCGAAAGGGAGATCGTTCGGGAGCTGCGGAATTTTCTGAGGCAGAGTGGGCTTGCCCCCTACAAGATCCCGGCGTACATCAAGCTCGTCACTGATGACGCGCTTCCGAAGACGGCGAGCCGCAAGTACATCCGCAAGGGGCTGGCGGAGGTGCTCGGGGTGGTGGCAAGCACCGGCAACCCGGCCCCCTCCGACCGCCCGCCTGCCGGCGGGCAAACCGCAAGCCCGGCGCGGCCGGCGGCCGACAAGCCCAAGGTGGATTGGTCAACCCTGGCGGGCTTCCGCTTCGTGCTGGCCTGCTATGTGATGTTCATGCACATCGGCTCCGATGTCTCGTGGGATGCCGTATCCAATCTCCGGCAGTTCCCGTGGCATGTGCATAGTTTCTTTGCCGTGGCCGGCTTTTCGCTGGTGGCCTTCATGCCCTCCATGATCCAGCGGAAAGGCGCCTTCATCTGGGCGCGAATATCCGGGATGTATCCGCTCTACGCGCTGGCCCTGCTCCTCGCCCTGATCAACCTGTTTCCGAGTTGCCAGCCATCAAGCTTTTCTCCGATCTTCCACTGGAGCGCTCAACCCGGTGACGCGGCACGGATGTTCTGCGAAGGCACGCCCCTGATACAGGACTCCTGGATAGGCAATCTGCTTTCGACGATTGCGATTTACGTCACGGGCCTGTCGGCGACACCGCTCTGGAGCGCAGCCTGGTTCATGGGGTTCTACCTGTGGTTCATCTCCATGTACTTCCAGTGCCTGATCGTCTTTCCCTTCCTTTACAACGCGCTGCTCAGGAATCGGGGCCGCACCAGGCGCCTGCTGCTGCTGACGGTGCTTGGTCTGGTTGCGAACGTCGTGGTCGTTCTTGCGTTCTGGTATGGCTACGCGGTGGATGCGACGGGGTTCGGCTTCTTCGACCAGCTCACCGGTGAAAAGATCACCCCCACCGCGGCCCAGGTGGACATGGCCAACCGCGACAATGCCGTCATCCTTGGCTTCTACCTCTTTGCGCCATTCTGGATGATCTACTTCGTCGCCGGCATGTGTGCCGCATTCCTCTACGATGCGGTCCGTCCGGCCGAACAGCCGACGGCCCGGCGCTGGGGGCATGTTGCCGACTCCATCACGGTCGTCATGCTGCTGGTGAGCATCGCGCATGTCGCCCAGGGCTACTTTCCCCATGGCGCCGACATAAGCCGGGTTTCGCTTGAACCCTTCTTCATGCGCCCTGATGCGGCCGACACCTTTGCCGACCCGGCGGCGGTCAATCGGATCTGGGACAACATCTATGCCCGCCTGTTTGCGCCCATCACGCTGCTGTGGATCTTTTCCCTCAGCACCGGGCAAGGTGTCACTGCCAGCCTGCTCCGCGCCCGTCCGATCTCACAAACCCTGGCGCCGGCGGCATACGGCTGCTTTCTGTTTCATCAGATGGTGGGCCAGTGGTACTACGCGATCACCCGCCATGGTGAATGGTGGAACTGGTGGAGCTATCGGAAGGCGTTCTACTGGTTCAGCCCGCAGCCCGTCCCCGTCGAGTGGTATGAGTATTTCTACGTCGTCGGGCTGGTGGTGCTGTTCGCCAAAGCCGTTCAACCGATCGAACCGGTATTGAAGCGGGGCTTTGCCCGGGTCGGCGGGTTCCTCATGGGTGGGGCCGCGAGCGGTCAGGCGGTGGCCCAGGACACGCTGTCTCGTGTTCTGGGGATTGTCGAGCGGGAAACCGGCATGGAGGCAAAGCCCGAGTGGCACCTGGAGGAATGCGGCCTGGCGTCGCTGGGCGTCGTGCGTTTCACTGCGGCCCTTCAGGATGCGTTCTCGACGGAGGGCAAGAGGATCGTGCTGGCGGCCGCGCAGATCATGGCTGCCCGCGACATCCGCGAGATTGCGGCGATCATCGAGTCCGCCCCGTTTGAAGGTCAGGAAGGGGCGCCGGTGCTCAAACCGACTTGAGTCACGGTGCACGGCATGATGCCCCGGCCGAGGGCG
Source organism: Zoogloea sp. (assembly GCA_016790385.1). Classification (GTDB taxonomy): domain Bacteria; phylum Pseudomonadota; class Gammaproteobacteria; order Burkholderiales; family Rhodocyclaceae; genus Zoogloea. The sequence goes on along the minus strand of JAEUNV010000141.1, from coordinate 3,993 downwards.
GATGCAGAGTCCGCGGCCGGGGCATGGCGCACACGCCTGAGCCTATTCGGCAATCAGGGTAAGGATGCATTCCCGATGCTGACCGACAAAGCAGTCAAATCTCCGTCCTTTGGGCAGGGAGGAGGAAATCCCGGTGCTCAGTTCCAGTGTCAACCCGGTGCCATGAAAACCGACCACCCGGGCGGAATCAAAACCGAAGCCCGTGCCCGCTTCGTGGCTCACCGCCTTGAAAAGGCTCTCCTTGGCCGAAAAGGCCATGGAGACGAGTTGCGCCGGCAAAATGCCATTGTCGATGGCGAGCGCTTTTTCATCCGGGTTGATCACAAGCCCTTCGATCTCCCCGGCCAGGGGAGAGGTCAGAGTCGGCTCGATATCCAGCCCGAGGTAGCGGATATCGCTTTTGCATGCCAGCGCACACACAACCTGGTTGGACGTGTGCGAAATGGATCCTGTGAAGCCGAGCGGCCACAAGGGTTCCCCGTGGCATCCTCTGCCGACGTGCTTGTTGTCGATACCTTTCTCAAGCAGCATACGGCTCGCCAGATAGCGGCCTGCAATGAACTCTGCCTGGCGCTCCATGCGTCTGGTCCGCAATCTCGCGGAGCAGACGCCCATTATTTTCCCGAAGAATTCGTTACGGTAGTGATTCGAGTTGAATTGGCAGCCGCGGATCAGGACCGTGGGCTTGACGGGGCAGATGATCTGCTCGTCGCGGACAATAAAGCGGGAGAAGTCGCTGTCGTTGCAGGGAATGGACTTCCGGAAGAATCGGGAAAACATGCGCATTCATTTGACATCAAAATGGCTGTCTGTCGATGCTAGCATTTTTGCCAATTCGGAGCGATGAAACGCGCCTTGGCAGAATGAATCATATTCAAGCTGCGTACCGGAGCGAGATGACATGAAAGCGCTGATTGATCTTGCAAAACGGCTTTCCGAAGAGGGCAGTCCACTTCCCTACGCCGTTGTGTCATCGTTGAAGGAGCAGCATATTCTTAATGCTCCGGTCATCAAGCCGCTCCTGATCTTTGTGCTCGCCGGCATCAAGCGGCTTGGCAAGCGCGGGGAAATCGTCTGCCCCGGCGGGACCTTCCTGTTCCTGTCCAATGCCCCCAACATCGATATGCGCAATGTCCCGGATGGCGAGTATTTCGCGGTGCTGGTCGAATTCGATCACCGCGACTTCGACCAGTTTCGGAGCTGGGCTTCCGGCGGCAATCCGACCCATTTCCAGGGAGACATCGACCGGCCTCTGGAGATGGCTTTGCGGCAATTCATCGAATTTCCGTCCTATGCGCCACCCGCCCTGTGGAGCACGAGAAAGCAGGAGTTGTTGAAACTCCTGTACGTGATGGGCTACGAGCAGGTGGGCACCCTTGTGGAGCCTCCCAGCGTCAGCCACCGCCTGCATGACATCGTGATCCAGGATGTGCAGGCCAACTGGACCTTGAGCCGGCTTGCCGATCGGCTGGCAATCAGCGAACCGACCTTGCGCCGAAAGCTGAAGGCCGAGGGGGTTGGCGTCAAGACCATCGTCAGCCGGGCCAAGCTGGGGTATGGCCTCCATCTCGTGCAGACGACGCTTGAGCCCATCGGACGTATCGCGGAGCACTGCGGTTATGGTTCCCAGTCACGTTTCACTGATCGATTCAAGGCGCTGTTCGGCGTGACGCCAACCGAACTCCGCAAGACCCGCTTTCAGGACTGAGTCGGCCGCCGGGCCGTTGCATGGTGGGGGTAAAGAATTTTCTGCCGCAGCCGATAACACGTCTGAATTTCGCATAGAGGCGTCAGGTGCGGCGTGAAGTCCCAGAGCACCTTCGTTTCTTACCAAGACCAACAAAAACCCGGAGTGCTCGTGATGCCCTTTCGGCGCATTGCTTTCCTTATAACCCTTGGCTCGCTGTATTTCCCCGTCTCGTCCCATGCCGTTGATTATCAGGGGCTTGAATTCACAGGCTCCGGCTTCATGACCGTGGCGGCAGGTCGCGTCTTTGGCGGCACTCGCGATGCCGCCGTCGACCAGGGCTTTCATTGCCCCTGCTTCATCTCCGACTATGCACAGCAAGGTGTTTACCAAGCCGGCCACTGGCAGGCGGGGCCGGACTCCAAGTTCGGGCTTCAAGGCACTGTCAGCAGCGCTGACGGCCGCTACAGCGTGACTGGTCAGGCGGTGTCCCGGGGTGCCGCCAACGGTGCCGGGAACCTCGAGTGGTTGTATGCCACGGCCGAGTTGTCAGGCAATCTGACCGTCCAGTTGGGCCGCAAGCGACTTCCGCTGTTCAGCTACTCGGAGGCCCAGGACGTGGGCTATGCCCTGCCGTGGATCCATCTCCCGCCGCAGTTGTATGGTTGGGAAGTCGTCAACTATGACGGTGGCAGCCTGGTTTGGCGTGACCAGTGGGCGCAATGGAATGGTTCCGTGCAGGTCTTCGGCGGCAGCGAAACGCGCCGGGACAGCGGTTACTGGCGCATCTACAACGGCCGCGGCTCGCGTACCGACGTGCGCTGGTCCGACATCCTCGGCACCGAGCTCAGCATCAGCCGCGACTGGTTTTCGGCTCGGGCCGTGCGTATTCAGTCCCATACCCAGAACAAGCTGGTCTCCTCGGGCGAGACGAGCTTTTCCGAGCGCAAGCGCCAGATCATCCATGGGCTTTCGTTGGGGGCCGACCTTGACAACTGGTTTGCCCGGGCCGAGTTTCTGTACATCGACCGCACTGAAGACTACGGCAAGGATTACGCCAACCTGCTTGCCGTCGGTTACCGGCATGGCCCCTGGCAGCCGCTGCTGTCCCGCGCCATCTACAGGCAGCGGCTCAACTCCGATGGCGTGCCGGAACGCCATGGCACCTGGTCGGCGGTGCTCCGCTACGACATGACCGACGACAGCGCCATCAAGGCCCAGATTGATCTCTGGAATGACAGGACCGCACCGGGCTTCGGCAGCATGCATGGCGACGCCCGCCAATTCACAGTCAGCTACGACAGGGTGTTCTGATGTTCCTCGCCAATCTCCCACGCCGTTACCGGAACGTACTCCTCCGTGTACTCACACCGCTGTTGCTGCTGTTTGCCGCCCAGGGCGCCATGGCCGAGGAGGAGGTGGTTGTCATCACCAACCTGGAAAACGCCAACGTCATCGATCGTGCCTATGTCGTCAAAGTGTATACAGGTGCGGTCAAAGGCTGGCCGGACGGCTCTCCCATCTTCGTCCTTGATTACGGCCAGGACAGCGAGTTGCGCAAGATCTTCTATTCCCGGTTTATCGGAAAAAGCCCTGCTGCGATGCGGGCCATCTGGTCCCAGAACATCTTCACCGGCAAGGCCATGCCGCCGCGGGTTACCCAGGAAGACAGCGAGATGAAGCGTATCGTGGCTGGCAATCGCAATGCCATCGGCTACATCCGCGCCTCCCAGATCGACCGGACCGTCAAGGTGATCGACAGGTAGACGCCCCATGAACAAGCCCGGCACCGTCAAGACCGGGGTCTGGCAGGACGAGTCGCGCCTTGCCACGGTCGTTACCTGGATCGCCACGATCACGGCGCTGATCGTGGCGCTGGCGGCGCCCCTCGGCTACTTCCTGCTTTCCCGCGAGGCCGAACTGCGTGATGCGGCCATGGCGGCGCGCCTGCATGCGGCCTTCGTCACCCAACTGGTCAGCGCCAGCCCCGACGAATGGCGCCAGGATGTGGGCGGCCTGCTGGACACCGACCTTGCCCCCAGCGACGTGCCGGAGCAGCGGCGCGTGGAGGATTCGGCCCATCGGCTGCTGGCGAGCGCCGGCGCCAGACTCCAGGGGCCGGTGGTTGAGCGCGCCGCGCCGGTGATGGGGCCCGAAGGGCCGGTGGGCGAGGTCGTCATTGCCCGTTCCCTTCAGCCCATCCTCGCCGGCACCGGGCTGGTCGCCCTGCTCGGCGTGGCCCTCGGCCTCAGCATCTATGGTTCCCTGCGGGTGCTGCCCCTGCGCGCCCTGCGCCGCACCCTGGC
>JAEUNV010000112.1 GCA_016790385.1 Zoogloea sp. | reverse complement strand
CGAATCCACCGGCCTGCTCGCCGACGGCCTCGACATGTTTGCCGACGCCGCCGTTTATGGGGTGGCCCTCTATGCCGTGGGGCGTGGCGCGGCCATGCAACTGCGCGCCGCCCACCTGGCCGGCTGGCTCCAGCTCGCCCTGGGCATCGGCCTCTTCGGCCGGGTGATCCACCACGTGCTGTACGGCTCCGCCACCCTCGCCACCGCCATGATGGGCATCTCCGCCCTGGCCCTGGCCGCCAATCTCGGCTGCATGGCCCTCATCGCCCGCCACCGCCATGGCGGCGCCCACATGAAGGCCAGCTACATCTTCACCGCCAACGACGCCCTGGCCAACGTGGGCGTCATCGTCGCCGGCCTGCTGGTGGCCTGGCTCGGCCACCCGTGGCCGGACTGGGTGATCGGCAGCCTGATCGGCGTGGTGGTGGTGGGTGGGGCGGTGAGGATATTGAGGATGGGGCGGGGGGCGTGAGGTAGTTTTTAGGCGGACGAATCATTCATTTGGAATATCATTTTCCGGTGTAAGTCGGGTCGGCTTATCGACTCGCCTTCTATACTCCGGAGGCGTATAGCTCTATGATGTTCACCGTAGTTGAGACGCCGCTTTTTCAGAAGCTGTGGCCAGCGTACTGGACGGAGGAGGAGCGGGGCGAATTTGCCTCCTTCCTCTCCGCGAATCCCGAAGCGGGCGATGTGGTGCCGGAGTCAGGTGGTATCCGGAAAGTCCGCTGGAGGCGTCAGGGAACAGGCAAGTCAGGGGGAGTCAGGGTCATCTACTTCACCCGGAATGAGGCCGAGGAGTTGGTGCTTCTTACGCTCTACGCCAAGTCCAAAACCGACAACCTTAGCGGTGCCATACTCAAGGAGATCCGTCGTGCCCTCGAAGACTAAACCTCTCTCCCCGAAGGAACTCGCCCGGTTCGAGGCCGATCGGGATCTGGGTGTCGAGCTTCTGGAGTCCATCCGCGAAATGAAGGCTGGGAAGGTGCATGTGGCCTACAGCCCGGCAATAGAGGCGCGGGAGAAGACAGGCTTGTCCCAAAGCCAGTTCGCCGCATTGCTTGGCGTCTCTGTGCGCACGCTGCAAGGCTGGGAGCAAGGTCGCAAGCAGCCGAGCGGCGCAGCGCGAACCCTGCTGACGATTGCCCGGACCAATCCGCAGGCTTTGCTGGCGGTGGTCGGCAAGTAGCTCAAGGCTTGCAAACGCATCCTGATCAAACGCCGGCCCGTCTGTCTCCTGCGTCGATCGCGCAGAGAGCGCGCCAGCAATGCTTGATCTCATCGGCGGATTTCTCCTCGACGTCGTTCTGATCGGCGTTTTCTACTGGCCGGGCTGGCTTTTTCTGCGGGTGCTCACGCTTGGGCGCTATCCACCGCGGGGAGGGGGCAAACACGATCCGGAGTTTGTTGCGGTGTTCGGGGTCGTGTTGCTTGTAGTGATCCTGCTGCTTGGGTACGCATGATGACGATGCCCCTGTTGCTGGGGAACCTGCCTGACGTCCTCGGTTGCGTTCTTACACGCCCTCCCGGATGTCCGCCAATGTCGCCATCAGGGTCATGGGGTCGAGGGGGGATGGCTCGAAGCCCACGTGTTCGTAAAAGGCGCGAGCGGGCTCCGATAGCGCGTGGACCAGCATGCCCCGGATGCCGATGACGTCGGCCGCGGCCATGACGCGCAAGCACGCGTCACGCACCAGGGCGCGCCCCAGGCCGGTGTTGTGCAGCGATTGGTCAATCGCAAGCCGGCCCAGGACGACGACGGGGATGGGGTCGGGCATGTTGCGGCGCAGGCGCCCGGTTGCAGTCTCTACGGCTACGGCGCTGGAGGCCAGGGCATAGTAGGCGACCACCCGCTTGTCACCGCACACGACAAAGCAGCGAGAGGCGCCCGTCGCCTGATTCTTCAGCGCGCGATGTTTCAGCCAGTGGTCCAGGCTGTCCACGCCGCAGGCAAAGGCGGTTGTGTCGTGATGGGCAGCCAGAGGTGCTGGTGCGGTGAGACTCACTGCGGATCCTGATCCCACGGGGCCGGAGTCTGAAGGGTTTTCTTGAGGCGGGAGTTGGGGGCCGGACTACTGTCCAGGCGGCTCAGGAATTCGGCATAGGCTTCAGGGCTCGCCACCAGCAGGGCTTGGTCCAGCAAGGCTTCTTCGGCGGCGGCGCGGGCGGCGTCGAGGATGAAGTCGGTCCGGTTCTTGCCGCGCGCCTTGGCGGCACGGTCGATGAGGCCGCGCACT
>JAEUNV010000108.1 GCA_016790385.1 Zoogloea sp. | reverse complement strand
GGCTCTCCAAGCAGACGGCGCAGCGAGTATCCGACGATCTTGCGGCTGCTCGCTGCAAAAAGGTTTTCAGCCCCGGGGTTCAGATAGCGCACGGTCAGTTCGTCATCCACCAGCACCACGGCAGATGACAACAATTCGAGGCCAGCAAACGGCGAGGTGGAGCTGAGGGATTGGTCGTTTTGCATAGGGGCAGACCAATGCAAGAAGCAGACCACTTGCCGCCGTTTAGCGATCAGGCAGCGCGGCCCTATCGGAGGTTTGCAATTTCCTTGCGCAAGGCCTCAATGTTCCGCTCATGGATCTGGAGCTTGTCTTTGTAGGGTTGTAGCCGCTCAAGCGCTTTTTGGTAGTTCCGCTCATCAGTACGGATGCTCTCCTGGCTGGCGAGCTCCCGCCGGGCGGCATCGAGCGCCTTTTGCTCGTTGGCCAGTTCTTCGTCAAGAATGCGGCGCCGGTCACTGTCACGCGCCTTTTGGGTGCCCGTATCGACCCGGGGGAAACCCGCAGCCGCGCCAGATGCACCATTTTGGGGCGAAGCAGCGGGGCGGGATGCACTGGGAACGGAAGACACCGCCTGATCACGGGCCAGAACGCCACACCCCCGCCCGGATGGCTTACTGTTGGTGTAAGTAACGTGGCCAGCCTCATCAACGCACTTGTAGATATCCGCCCAGGCCGGGGACATACACAGCGAGGCAGCCAGCGAAAGGAAGATTCTCGGGTTCATCGTTGGCACGGGTTGTTGCGTAAGCAGGACTAGTTTAGGGGCCGGCCCGGTCAAACACAAACCCACGGCCGGAAACAAAAGGACGGGCCTAAGCCCGTCCCTGTGTAACGCACCAACCGGCCAGCACGCTGACCGGCCCCGATCCGGAGATCAGATGGCGTAGTACATCTCGAACTCGACCGGGTGCACTTCGACACGCAGACGGTTCACTTCGTCGGTCTTCAGCGCGATGAAGGAGTCGATGAAGTCGTTGCTGAACACACCACCACGGGTCAGGAACTCACGATCCTTGTCGAGGGCGGCCAGGGCTTCCTCAAGGCTGGAGCAGACGGTCGGGATGAGCGCGTCTTCTTCCGGCGGCAGATCGTAGAGGTTCTTGTCGGCCGGGTCGCCCGGGTGGATCTTGTTCTGGATGCCGTCGAGGCCGGCCATCATCAGCGCGGCGAAGCACAGGTAGGGGTTCGCGCCCGGATCCGGGAAACGGGTCTCGATGCGGCGGGCCTTTTCGCTGTTCACAAACGGGATGCGGATGGAAGCGGAACGGTTCTTGGCGGAGTAGGCCAGCTTCACCGGGGCTTCGTAGTGCGGCACCAGACGCTTGTAGGAGTTGGTCAGCGGGTTGGTGATGGCGTTCAGCGCCTTGGCGTGCTTGATGATGCCGCCGATGTAGAACAGGGCGGTCTCGGACAGGCCGGCGTAGCCGTTGCCAGCGAACAGGTTCTTGCCGTCCTTCCAGATGGACTGGTGCACGTGCATGCCGGAACCGTTGTCGCCAACGATGGGCTTGGGCATGAAGGTGGCGGTCTTGCCGTACTGATGGGCAACGTTCTGGACGATGTACTTCAGGATCTGGGTCTGGTCGGCGCGACGCACCAGGGTGTCGAACTTGGTGCCGATTTCGTTCTGGCCGGCAGTGGCGACTTCGTGGTGATGCACTTCAACCGGCACGCCACAGGCTTCGAGGGCCAGACACATGGCGGCACGCATGTCGTTGAAGGAGTCGACCGGCGGGACGGGGAAATAACCACCCTTCACGGCGGGACGGTAACCGGTGTTGCCGCCTTCGAACTTGATGTCGGAAGACCAGGCACCTTCTTCGGAGAAGATCTTGTGGTACGCGCCGGACATGCCGACCTTCCACTCGACGGAGTCAAAAATGAAGAATTCGGGTTCGGGACCGAAGAAGGCGGTGTCACCGATGCCGGAGGACTTCAGGTAAGCCTCGGCGCGGTTGGCGATGGAGCGCGGATCACGGTCGTAGCCCTTGCCGTCGGCGGGGTCGATCACGTCACAGGACAGAACCAGGGTGGTTTCGTCAAAGAACGGGTCGATGTAGGCGGTGTTCGGGTCCGGCATCAGCAGCATGTCGGAAGCCTGGATACCCTTCCAGCCGGCAATCGAAGAACCGTCAAAGGCATGACCGCTTTCAAACTTGTCCTCGTCAAACGCGCTCACCGGCACGCCGACGTGCTGTTCTTTGCCCTTGGTGTCGGTAAAACGGAAGTCAACGAATTTGACTTCGTTCTCCTGGACCATCTTCATGACGTCTTGCGGGGTCATATCACTCACTCCTAACGGGTTGAAGCTGCTGCGCAGTGGAAAAAGATAGAGGTTACAACATTAAGATAGAAAAGCTTGAAAGCAGGGAACATGCCAGCTCTCAAATCAAAACAGTTCATTGTGCCACAAGGCCCAGCATTGAAGCCCCCCAAAATACAGGCACCATTTAGGCGCATCGCCCTTTAAATATGCACAATATTGGTGCAGATTCATCGCCCAACATGCCTCCATGCCACAGAAGGAGGCGCAACCCGACGCCCTTCAAGCCAGCAAAGTGGCTTCCAAAGACTTGGCTTGCGGCCGCGGAAGGCGGCGGTATACTCGCAAACCCTCCTTCTCATTGGATGCCTGCCATGGGAAAACTCAGTCAAACCCTCGCCCTCGCCCAGGAACGCGCTCGCCGCCTGGATCTTCCTTACGCCGGCGCCCTGACCCCGCGGGAGGCCTGGGATGTGCTTCAGCTCGCCCCCGGCTCAAAGCTCGTGGACGTGCGCACCCGCGCGGAGTGGGATTGGGTGGGGCGCGTTCCGGGCGCCATCGAGATCGAATGGATGCTCTACCCCGGCAACGAGCCCAACCCCCACTTCCTGGCGCACTTCAAACGTCAGGTCGATCCCGAAGCTCTGGTGATGTTCCTGTGCCGCAGCGGAGCCCGCTCCAACGCGGCGGCCACCCTGGCAGCCGACTCGGGTTTCACCAACGCCTACAACATCCTGGAAGGCTTCGAAGGCGACAAGGACGCCGGCGGACACCGCAACAAGGTAGGTGGCTGGCGCCATGCCGGACTGCCTTGGACCCAGGGCTGAACTCCACAGGACACCATGATGCAAGCCGTACCCATCAGCTTTGACCGGTTCAACACACTTTCCGACGCCGATGCCCATGCACGCATCCGCGCCGCCCGCGAACGCCTTGGCGAACGGGCCGTGTTGCTATGCCACCACTACCAGCGCGCCGACGTATACCAGTATGCCGACCTGACGGGCGACTCCCTCAAACTGTCACGTCTGGCAGCCGAGACCGAAGCCGAATTCATCGTTTTCTGCGGTGTGCATTTCATGGCCGAGGTGGCGGACATCATGTCCAAGCCTCACCAGCAGGCCATCCTGCCCGATCTCGCGGCCGGCTGCTCAATGGCCGACATGGCCAACCTGGCCAAGGTGGAACGCTGCTGGCGCGAGCTGGCCGAAGTGCTTGAAACCCCGGACGCATTGATCACCCCTGTCACCTACATCAACTCCGCCGCCGACCTCAAAGCCTTCTGCGGTGAGCATGGCGGCATCGTGTGCACCTCCACCAACGCCCCCACCATCCTCGACTGGGCCTTCGCCCAACGCGAAAAGGTGCTGTTCTTTCCCGACCAGCACCTGGGGCGCTGGACGGGCTTCAAAAAGGGTATCCCGCTGGACGAGATGGTGGTGTGGGACCCGGACCTCGAATACGGTGGCCTCAGCGTCGAGCAGATCAGGAAGGCGAAGATCCTGCTCTGGAAGGGGCACTGCTCGGTGCACCAGATGTTCCAGCCGGCGCACATCATCAAGTTCCGCAACCAGTACCCGGACGGACTGGTCATCTCCCACCCGGAAAGCGCGCTGGAGGTGTGTCGCCAGTCCGACTACGTTGGCTCCACCGAATACATCATCAACGTCATCAAGGGTGCAGCCCCCGGCACCCGCTGGCTGGTGGGCACCGAACTCAACCTGGTCAATCGCCTCGCCGAAGAAGTGAAGGCTGAGGGCAAGATCGTCCAGTTCATGGCGCCCACCGTGTGCATGTGCTCGACCATGCAGCGCATCGACCCCCAACATCTGGCCTGGACCCTCGAGAACCTGGCCGACGGCAAGGTGGTCAATCGCATCACCGTGCCCGAGCACGAGGCCGCTCTGGCCAAGCTGGCCCTGGAGCGCATGCTGGCGGTTTCCTGAGATCGCCGCAGGCACTCAAGACGGCGCCCACGGGCGCCGTTTTTCATGGACATCCCCGTGCAGCGCCCCGCCGATGAAGGCAGAATGGACATGAAGGAGACCCGATGAGCAGCCTGCGCATCTGTACTTACAACATCCACAAGGGTTTTTCCCAGTTCAACCGGCGCCTGGCCATCCATGACCTGCGCGACCGCCTTCGTCTGCTCGGTGCCGACGTGGTCTTCCTCCAGGAAGTGCAGGGCATGCACCTGCGCCACGCCCGCCGTCACCTGGACTGGCCGGAGCAGCCTCAGCACGAGTTCCTGGCCCGGGACGTATGGCAGCAAACGGCCTACGGCGGCAACGCCATCTACGACCACGGCCATCACGGCAACGCGATCCTGAGCCGCCACCCCATCCTGTCCCAGGCCAATGAGGACGTCTCCGACCACCGTTTCGAGAGCCGAGGCCTGCTCCACTGCGAGATCCACGTGGATGGCGTGCCCCGGCCGGTCCATTGCGTCTGCGTCCACCTCGGCCTCACCGCCGGCAGCCGACGCCGCCAGATGGCGGCGCTGGTCAAACGTCTCGACGCCCTGGCTCCCGATGGTGCCCCCCTGATCATCGCCGGCGATTTCAACGACTGGCGCAATCACGCCGACGACTGCCTGACTGAACAGCTCGGGGTCACCGAGGCCTTTGTGTCCATCCGCGGGCGACCGGCACGCAGCTTTCCGAGCACCCTGCCGGTCCTGCGCCTGGATCGCATCTATGTGCGCGGCTTTTCCGTGGACAAGGCCGAGGTGCACTACGGCCAACCGTGGAGCCGGATCTCCGACCACGCGGCCCTGACCGCGCAGTTGCGCCCGCGCTGAACCGATGAACCTCACCTGGCACCCATCCAACTCCCTGACGCTGCTGGAGAACGGCGCCGAGTTCTTCCCGGCCCTGACCACGGCCATGGACCAGGCCCAAACCGAGATCTTTCTCGAGACCTACATCTTCGCCAACGACGAAATAGGCCGGGAGATCGCGGGGGCACTGCGGCGGGCCGCGCAACGGGGAGTTACGGTCCGTGTGCTGGTGGATGGTTTCGGCGGTCGCCAGTTCGTCGCTGACATGATGCAGGCGCTGGCGGATGCCGGGGTGAACGTGCTCATCTACCGCCGGGAAGTGAGCACCCTGTCCCTGCGCCGCCGGCGCCTGCGCCGACTGCACCGCAAGCTCGCCGTCATCGACGGGCGGATCGCTTTCGTTGGCGGCATCAATATCGTCAGCGACTTCGAGGACCCGCGGGTGACCGCGCCCCGCCAGGATTACGCGGTGCGTGTCGAAGGCCCGCTACTCAACCCCATCCACGGCGCCGTCCGGCGCGTCTGGGAGCTTGTCGCCTGGGCCTCCTTTCGCCGAAGACTGCGGCTGGTCCACAAACAGCCGGCGCAGCCGCAGCCCTGCGGCGACGTGGAAGCTGCCCTGCTCATCCGCGACAACATACGTCACCGCCACGATATCGAAAACGCCTATCTGCTCGGGATTGCCGCGGCGCGTCGCGACATCGTGCTGGCCAATGCCTACTTCCTGCCGGGCCGGCGCTTTCGTCAGGCATTGCTCGACGCCGCCCGACGCGGCGTGCGCATCACCCTGCTGATCCAAGGCATTGCCGATCACCCGCTGCAACAGCGCGCCACCCGGGCCCTGTACGGTCAGCTGCTCGATGCCGGCATCCGCATCGTCGAGTACCGGCGCAGCTACCTGCACGCCAAGGTTGCGGTGATCGACGATCACTGGGCCACCGTCGGCTCCAGCAACATCGACCCCTTCAGCCTGCTGCTGGCCCGCGAAGCCAACGTGGTGGTACGCAACACCGCCTTTGCCACCGGGCTGCGCAGCCGGCTACAGCAGGCCATCGACGATGGCGGCCACGAAATCGATGCCCATCAGTGGCAGCACGGCTCATCCCTGCAAGGCCTGCTCAACTGGGCGGCCTACGGCCTGGTCCGGCTGATGATCGGCATCGCCGGCTACGGCAACCGGCACTGAGGAACCCCCGCTCCAGCCCTCTCACCCACTCGACAGACACCCATGTACCCCGCTCCCAGTTTCGAAGCCCGCATCTGCCCCCCCGAGCAGCTCACCGCACGCATCGCGACCCTGCCGCGCCCCCTCGTGTTTACCAATGGCTGCTTCGACATTCTGCACCGTGGCCATGTCACCTATCTGGCCCAGGCGCGCGCCCTCGGAGCCGCCATGGTCGTCGCCCTCAACAGCGACGATTCGGTGCGCCGCCAGGGTAAGGGTGCCGACCGTCCGATCAACCCGCTGGCCGACCGGCTGGCCGTCATGGCATCCCTTGGCTGCGTGGATCTCGTCACCTGGTTCGACGAGGACACCCCCATCGCCCGCATCCTCGAATGCCAGCCCGACGTGCTGGTCAAAGGCGGCGACTGGGCGCCGGATCGCATAGTCGGTGCGCCGGAAACCCTGGCCCGCGGCGGCACG
>JAEUNV010000099.1 GCA_016790385.1 Zoogloea sp. | reverse complement strand
TGTCGCGCTCTTCGACAGCATGCAGCAGACCCTCGACCGGCAGGCCGGCGCCCTTAACACGGTATTGCTGATCTCCGGCAGTGCCTGCGTGGCCCGGGCGGTCGAAGCCGTCGGCCGGGCGCGCTCCGCCACCGGCGCGCGTTGGCTGCTGGGCGGGATCGCCTGCGGCGCCGGCTTTCTGGTGGTAAAAGGCGTCGAATACGCCGCCAAGTTCGAAGCAGGCATCAACCTGTCCACCAACACCTTCTACATGTTCTACCTGTCCCTCACCTTCTTCCACTTCATGCACGTCATCCTTGGCATGGTGATCCTGGCCGCCCTGTGGGTGAAGACCCGCCAGGGCGCCTACGGCCCAGCCGACATGAACGGCATAGAAAGCGGCGCGGCCTACTGGCACATGGTGGATCTGGTGTGGATCGTCCTCTTTCCGCTGGTCTATGTGATGCGATGAACACCCGTCATCTCAACGCCGTGTGGGCCATCCTGCTGGTGGCCACCCTCGCCACCTGGGCCATCGGCGAGGCGGGCGAGCGCCTCGGCATCACCGGCCCGCTGGCCATGCTCACCCTGCTGGCCATCAGCTTCGTCAAGGGGCGTCTCGTCGTGCTCGACTTCATGGGCCTGCGCGGAGTCAAATTCTTCTGGCGCGGCCTCGTGATCGGCTGGCTGCTGCTCGTCTCTGTTCTCATCGCCATCGCCTACTGGATCGCCCTCAAATGAACGCCCCCATGACCACCGACATTCCCTTCTATGAAGCCGCCGGCAACGAAGTGGAGGTCTTCGAGCAAGCCTGGAAGAACCGCCTCCCGCTGCTCATCAAAGGCCCCACCGGCGTCGGCAAGACCCGCTTCGTTGCCCACATGGCCGCCCGTCTCGGCCTGCCCCTCTTCACCGTCGCCTGCCACGACGACCTCACCGCCGCCGACCTGGTAGGCCGCCACCTGCTGGGTGACGGACAGACCGTATGGAGCGACGGCCCCCTTACCCGCGCCGTGCGCAGCGGCGGCATCTGCTACCTGGACGAAGTGGTCGAGGCCCGCCGCGACACCACCGTGGTCATCCACCCCCTCGCCGATGACCGCCGCGTGCTGCCCATCGAGCGCACCGGCGAACTCCTTCACGCCCCCGACAGCTTCATGCTGGTGATGTCCTACAACCCGGGCTATCAGAACTTCCTGAAGGGCCTCAAGCCCTCCACGCGCCAGCGCTTCATCAGCCTGCGCTTCGACTTCCCCGCCGCGGCCCGGGAAGAGACCATCCTGGTCGGCGAAGCCGCCTGCGACCCAATGCTGGCCCGGCAGCTCGTGTCCATTGCCGGGCGCCTGCGCAGCCTGAAGGATGTGGATCTGGAAGAAGTGGTGTCCACCCGGCTGCTGGTCTATGCGGCCAAGCTGGTGAAGGTTGGACTGGACCCGGTGGAGGCCTGCCGATCGGCGCTGGTGGAGAGCCTGACCGACGACGCCGACGTGGCCGACGCCTTGCTGGAGGTGGTGCGGGCCACCTTCGGACGCTGAACCCACCGGGCCGCAAACGGCCTTGCATGCTGCACACCCTCTGCTAAACCTGAATACATATCCCCATGTCTTCAGGCGCAACCAAACAGGGAGGACAGCATGGCCAAGCAAACGAAGGGCAAGCCCGAAACGGTACAGACCGCCGCACCGGATGAGGGGCCGATGCGCATCTGCTTTGAACGCATCATTCCCGACGAACTGGACCCCGAACTGCATGCACGGCGCAGCCTGCGCAGCGCCCTGGTGGACGCCTCATCCAAGCCCCTGAGCGACGAGGAAGCCATGGGCAAGGCACGCATGGCCGTGCGCCTGACCAAGCGTTGGGCGCCGGGCACCGTCCTGCGCTGCCGCTTTCTCGACGGTTCGCCGAAGATGCAGAAGAAGGTCAAAGCCGTTGCCCTGCAGTGGGAAAAAACCGTCAACGT
>JAEUNV010000090.1 GCA_016790385.1 Zoogloea sp. | reverse complement strand
CGATGGCTTCCGGGTCAATATCGGCAACTCAACCGTGGCCATGTTCGATGGCATTCAGGCGCCCACGGTGCGGACCTACAGCGGGATCAGCCTCGAAAGCGGCCTCCAGCCCATTGAAATCGTCTATTGGGAGCAAGGGGGTAATGCCCGCCTGCGCATCGAGGTCAAGCTCACGGGTCAGCCCGACACGTCGTACAAGACCCTGGGCACCGAAGAGTTTGCGCTGTTCACGCCCACCAGCGCCCCGACGCTGACCGAGACGCAGGATATCGTTGAAAGCACGACCCAGAACGGTACCTGGCTGGTCCGCTCGGGAGAGCGGCTGGACGGCACCGACGGCAATGACCACATCACCGGCAGTGACGCGAAGGATGTGATCTACGCCGGCCTCGGCAACGATACGGTGACCGGCGGCAGCGGCGCCGCCCTGATTTCCGGTGGTGCCGGCAATGACACCCTCACCGGCGGCCTTGGCTCGGATACGTTCAAGTGGTCGCTGGGTGATGCGGGGACAGCCGGCGCCCCCGCTGTCGACGCCATAACCGACTTCAACAAGGCGGCGGCCCTCAGCGGCGGCGACGTGCTTGATCTCGGTGACCTGCTCCAGGGTGAAAGCCACATCGGAACCAACCTGGGCAACTTGGGCAGCTACCTGCACTTTGAGAAAGCCGGCACCGACACCGTGGTGCATATCAGCAGCACCGGTGGGTATACCGGCGGCACCTTCAGCCCGGGAGCAACGGATCAGAAGATCGTCCTGCAGGGCGTGGATCTGACCAACAGCGGCGCCCTGAGTACCGACGCTCAGATCATTCAGGATCTGCTCACCAAGGGCAAACTCAGCGCCGACTGAACCAAGGGAATCCGCTGGACGCACAGGGAGGCCATGCAAATGGCCTCCCTGTTTCTATTGAGTGAGCCCCATTTGGCGCGCGCCTTTCCGGCAGCGCGTGCGTGCCGGCCCTGTCCTCAAGCAGCGGCCAAACGCCTCGACGCCTCGGGGCCGGTCATGCCGCCAACTCCCAGTTCGCTCGCCGCGAGCCATTCGTCTGACGAATGAACCTGCTCGGCATAGACCACAACATCCAGCCCCCGCGCCACATCGACGATGGCCTTGACGAGGCGCTGGTGACCGGCGTTCTCGTGCAGACCGGCGACAAAGCTGCCGTCGAGTTTTAAGTAGGCCAGACGCAAGGCATACAAGCGCGGCAGCGCGGCAAGCTGTCGCCCGAAGTGTTCGATACCCAGATGGGCGCCATGCCGGGCAAGCACTTCCGCGAGGGGCTCAAGCCCCGCCAGACTTGCGTCGAGCCCTCGCTCACTGACTTCCACCGAGATCCGGGACGCGGCCTGGCCGGCAGTGGCCAGCAGGATGTCCAGCGCATCAAGGAAACCCGTTTCGATGAGCGAACGGGGCGCCACGTTGATGGCGATCGGCTCATCGGACTCAACCAGCCTCGCGATGCCGAGCCGAACCGCCTCAAGGTCGCAGGCGGCGGCGAGCCCCACCCGTACCGCTGCGGGCATGAACTGGCCTGCCGTCAGCACCGCGCCATTGGTGGGCAGTCGCAGCATGTACTCCCGATGGACCAGCCTTCCGTCCGAGGTCAAGACCGGATAGCTGGTGAGGGTGAACTCATGGCGCGCCAGTGCCTCATCGAGCATCTCCCGCCAACCCTCGGCACCGGGCACCGGAATGGGCAAGGGCGATCCGCCCGGCTCGGCCACGACGCAGCCCTCCGCCTCGGCGCGCATCAGCGCGGAATCGACGCGTGCCATCAAGGCACCGGGAGTATCGTCGCGCCGATAGGCCACGGCCGCCGCATCCAGGTGCAAATGATAGCTTCCTTCCAGTTCCAGATCCAGGGCGACCACCGCGCTGCGCATGCGCTCCAGCATAGCCCGCCCTTCAAGCAGGCTCAATCCGGGAACCAGCACCCCGAATTCGGCACCCCCCAGTCGCCCCAGAGCCACGTCGTCGCCGCCATCCAGCCCGGTTCGCAACACCTCGGCCACCGCCTTCAGCCATTCGTCGGTCCGTGCCCGCCCAAGCTTCTGATTGAGCACGACCAGATCGGCAATGCGCAGCACCGCCAGACAGCCTCCCGGCGCCACGTCAGGATCGCAAAGCACACGGCGCAGTTCGCCGTTGAAGGCCGCCCGATTCAACAAGCCGGTTCCGGCGTCATGGCTGCCCTCGTCCCGTAAATGGGCGATGCGGCCGGCCTGCTCGGCAAAAAGGGTCCGGACGCGCTCGGACATGCGGTTCAAGGCACGGGCCATGCTCCGCAGCTCAAATACCCGCGGCTCGGCGATGACCCGGAACTGACCCGCGCCGATGGCCTCGGCCTGCTCGGCCATTTCGTCCAAAGGCTTGCGCACCCAGCGCAGCAACATCGATACCGCCGTGGCCCAGAACAAGCCGATCGCCAACATGAGGCTGCCGAGTTGCAGGGTGCCGCGCCACAGCGACCGATAGGCATAGCTCCGCGCCGCCAATACGCTGACCCTGCCCACCTGCCGCCAACCATCACTGACCAGGGCCTGACCCGGACGCGCCTCCAGTGGGATCATGGCGATCAACCATCCGGGCACGCCGTCGGCCGCATCGTCCTGGGTGCGCTCAACAAGCACTCTTCCGGATGGATCGGTAAAGCGGATCTGTCGATAGTGGCCCCCATCGAAGAGCGCGGTCACAAGCAACTCCATGGTTGCCACATCCTTGCTCTGCTGGGACATGGACAAGGCCAGCGACACCGCCCCATCACTGGCCTGCGCGCTCAGCTGCTGCTCGAAGTAACTGCGTGCTGTGAGCAGACTGACTGCGAACGCCCCGACGAGCACCACCGTCATGGCCACCACCACACTGATCCACAATCTTCTCAGGAGGGACATATCTATTCCTTCAAGGCGTGTAGCCTTCCGAACGCATGCGCAGGAGCAGCTCCCGCCAACGGGAAACCCGGTCCACCGGGCTGGAAGCCTGGCTGGCTCCCCCGACAAAGACACCCTGCATATTGAAACTGAAAACCGGCGAGAGGTCCGGACGCGCCGTCGCCGGTCGGATATCCACAATCAGATTGTCGAGCACCAGCGGCACGGCGTCCGGGGCGGGGTAATAGCTCAGGACCATGTGGGCCTGACTGACGCTGCTGCCAGGACCGCCTACCGTAGCCCGAACATAGGTCATGCGCAGGCGGTCTTCGGCAATACCAAGCTCACGCAGGGTGAAATACTTGGCAAAGACAAAGTCTTCGCAATCGCCGGCTCCCCGGGCGATTGTCTCCAGGGGTGTTGCCCAATAGTCGGGCTGGGACCACACCACGCTGTCCTCCGCAAAGCGTATGCGGCGATTGAAATACTCATTGATCCTGCGCAGCTGCTCGTCTTCGCTCAAACCGCGCCAAGTGCCCAGCGCCTTGCGCCAGGCGTCGACCCCGTCGCCTCCAGCCGCACCAAAGCGCTGTTGGGCGACAAGCCGCATGCGCTCAAGCTCAAAGCCACTCTGCGCCCCACTCGCGCCGACGATGCAAATGACTCCCACCCATGCCCCCAGGCGGCAAATTGCCGCAAGCGAGTGTGAACGGCAGGAAGGCGTGGGAAAGGGCATCGGCGGAACGGAGATACGGGAACAACCTTTACGCCCTGCCCTGGGGCCGGCATGCACGGCGGATTGACGACAACGTGAATCGAGTCTGGGCTGATCAACGGCGGGGATGGGGAAAAGTTAAGCTTTGTCTGACTCGGCAATTATCTGTGAAATAGTTATTCGAGAGATTCATCCAGGCCATGTATCGGCCCTGGGAAAGAAATAATGCGCAATGCAAGCTCCTATCGACGCTTAAAATCACGCTGCTTACCGAAAAGACCGCCAATCATTGAAATTTGGTCTTCCTGGCCCTATTCCTCCCATGAACGAGATAACAATGTTCAAAGCAACAAAGCTCTCCGCCAGCCTCGCGCTTTGCTTCGTGACGATATCCTTCGCCCAGGCGGCAACCCCTGGCACTTTGCCCGACGCAATTGAAAAGGCGATTCTTCGCAATCCGGAGGTGCTGGCCCGACTGCACAATTTTCAGGCGGCTGATGCTGAACGGGATGTGGCCCGTGGTGGCTTGTTCCCACGCATCGACCTTCAAGGCTACACCGGCCGTGAAAGGCGCGAGACGCCCACCAGCCCCGCCGACACTTACACCCGCCCCGGCTACCAGCTGCAACTGCGCCAACTTCTCTTTGATGGTTTTGCGACTGGCAACGAGGTGAAGCGCCTCGGCTTTGCTCGGACCGTCCGGTATTACGAGCTTCTCGGCACCACTGATGAAACCGCCTACGAGGCCGCGCGCGCTTATCTC
>JAEUNV010000046.1 GCA_016790385.1 Zoogloea sp. | reverse complement strand
AGGGACAGGAAGGCGAAGAGGGCGCCGGTGGGCGCCAGGGCCGAACTCATCATCCCCGACAGGCGGGTATTGAGCGTGATGCCGATGGCGGCCCAGAAGGCCATCACGCAATAGATGAACATGGACATCCACGAGGCCGGCACGTGGATGAAGATGATGCGGTAGCCCTCGCCCTGTTGGAAATCGGTGGGGGCGACGAAGAAGCTGATCCACAGGCCGGCCGTGGCAAGGGCCGTGGCAAGGGCGGCAAACCATGGCCACATCTTCCCGGCGAGGGGGTAGAAGCTGGCCGGCGAGGCAAACTTGAACCAATTGACAAGACGCTGACTCATGGATGAATCCGGTTGATTGGATCGGAACGCCCTACTCAAGGGCGATTCGCAGGGCTGCGGTGGCGGCCCAGGGGGCGAAGAACACCCCCAGCGCCAGCAGCGCGCCCAGCAGTGAAAGGTGGCCGCCGGCACCCAGCCCGGCCACATCGGCTTCGACAGCCCCCGCGCCGAAAATGAGGGCTGGAATATACAGGGGCAGCACCAGCAGGGACAGTAGTACGCCACCGCCCCGCACCCCGAGGGTCAGGGCCGCGCCGATGGCACCGACCAGGGACAGCACCGGGGTGCCCAGCAACAGGCTGACCATCAGCACGCCCAGTGCCCGGGGCGAGAGATCGAACTGAAGCCCCAGCACCGGCGCCAGCAGAACCAAGGGCAGGCCCGAAGTCAGCCAGTGGGCCAGCACCTTGCCGCTCACCAGCAGGGCCAGCGGAGTGGGAGACAGGCTCATCTGTTCGAGAGTTCCATCCTGATGGTCGGCCGCGAACAGGCGGTTTAGGGACAGCATGGCGGCCAGCAGCGCGGCGACCCACAGCACGCCCGGGGCAATGCGCCGCAGCATGGCGGTTTCCGGCCCGATGCCCAGGGGAAACAGGCTGACCACGATCATGAAGAAGAAGAGCGCGGTGAACACCTCGCTCTTGCGACGGGCGGCCAGCAGCAGGTCGCGGCGGACGATGGCGATGAAGGCGTTCACCAGACCCCCTTCGTGCGGCGAGGTGCGTGGTGGTGGCCGGGGCGTTCCGACGGGCTCACGCCGGCACCTCACTTTCAGCGGGGCGGGCACCTTGTGCGCCCGGGGTCGCACTGAGCTTGAGGGTGTTGCCGTTGCCCCCAAGCTGCACGGCCTGGTGGCTGGTGAAGATCAGCAGCCCACCCCGCGACAGGTGCTCGTCGAGGATGCCGCAAAGCTGGGATACGGCCGCCACGTCCAGGGCTACAAAGGGTTCGTCAAGAATCCACAGGCGGGCCTGACTGCACAACAGCCGGGCCAGGGCCACCCGGCGCTTCTGACCTTGGGAGAGAACCCGGGCCGGCAGATCCTCGCGCCCCTTCAGGCCGATGCGGCGCAGTGCCGAGAGCGCCGTGGCTTCATCGAGGGGGCGACCTGCGACGGCGGCGGCTGTTTGCAGGTTTTCCAGGGCGGAGAGATCTTCCTTGATGGCCGCAGCATGACCCAGATAAAGCAGGCGCGCGTGGTATTCGTCGCGCACATCTCCGACCGGCCTGCCGTCCCACTCGATGGTTCCAGCCGCGCTCGGCGCAAGCCCGGCCAGCATGCGCAGCAGGCTGGTCTTGCCGGCTCCGTTGGCACCTTCCACCTGGAGCCACTCGCCGGGGGCAAGGGAAAAGTCCACGGCAGAGAATAATCGGCGGTCGCCGCGGTCGCAGGCCAGGCCGTGGGCACGGAGCATTGGGGGACAAACCGGGAAGTCGAAGGTCGGCGCATTCTGCCCGACCCACCCCGGTGGGTAAACCGCTTAGGTCAAGGAA
>JAEUNV010000022.1 GCA_016790385.1 Zoogloea sp. | reverse complement strand
TGTCAGGGGATTCATTTGCCGTCGCTTTCTGCGGGATTAAGCCGCATTACCCATCAAGTCGTCAAAAGAGGCAGTGACATCGGTCGTCCGGGCATTGCTGACGACCCACTGCACCACATTGTCCTCAATCACCAGCGCTTCGGCCTGGGCCAGACGCTGGGGTTGGGAGTAGTACCAGCCCACGACCTCGCTCGGGTCTTCGTAACTGGCAGCAAAATCTTCAATGATCGCGCGGATCTGCTCGGGCTTGGCGTGCAGTTCCTTCGACTTGACCAACTCGGACATGATCAGGCCCAGCTTGACGCGACGAACGGCCTGTTCGGCAAACCATGCGGGCTCGATCGGCAGATCCTTGGTCTTCATGCCGCGCGCTTCGAAATCCTTCTTGGCGTTCTCGGCAAGTTGGGCCGACTCCTGCTCGACCAGCGCTTTCGGCACTTCGATCGGGTGGGTCTCGATAAGCACATTCATGACGCGCTCCTTGACCTTGGCCTGGATGCGGCGCTTAACTTCACGCTCAAGATTGGCCTTCACTTCCTCACGCATCTTGGCCACGTCACCATCGGCAATACCCAGGGATTTTGCGAACTCCGCATCGACCTCGGGGAGCTTGGGCTCTTCGACTTTCTTCAGCGCCACCTCAAACTGCACCGTCTGACCAGCCAGATGGGCAGCGTGGTAATCCGCAGGGAAGGTCATGTCGAAGGTCTTGCTTTCGCCTGCAACGAGACCAAGCACGGCGGTCTCGAAATCCTTGAGCATCTGACCACCGCCGATGACGAAGGCGAAATCGACAGCCTTGCCGCCTTCGAACTCTTCGCCGTCCTTGCGGCCGGTGAAATCCACTACCACGCGATCGCCATCCTGGGCGGCACGCTCGACAGGCACAAAAATGGTGCGTTGCTTGCGCAGCACGTCAAGGGTCTTGTCCACTTCAGCATCGGTCACGGAAAACTGGGGGCGCTCCACTTCCTGAGCGCTCACGTCAGCAATCACGACTTCCGGGTAGACCTCGAAAACGGCAGTGAATTCCAGAGCATCGCTGCCGGATGCATCCTTCGGCTCGATGTTGGGGTAGCCAGCCACGCGCAGGCTCTGCGCACGGATCTGCTCGCCAAGCGCCTTCTCAACGGCAGCGCCAATGGCTTCGGAACGGGCTTGCGGGCCGTAGGACTGGGCAACCATGCGATAGGGCACCTTGCCCGGGCGGAACCCCGGCATCTTGGCGGTGCGGGCCATCTGCTTGAGACGAGCCTCCACCTCCTTGTCGATCTCGGCCAGCGGCACGGACATGTCGATACGGCGCTCCAGCGCGCTCACGGTAACCTGATTGCTCATGAAAATTCCCTGATCGGTCTTAACAAAAACGCCTTACGAACAGGACAGGAGACACATAGCAAAACCTGTGCCTCCATAAAAAATCCCTTCGTGAGGTCGTCGGAAAAACCTTTAGTCTAACACAGCCCCGGAGTCCTCTCGCAGCCCTCGCACCAGCACTTGGCTTCCCGCCCCAAGGTGTGAAAAACTCCTTGTGCGCATATTGAAATCTCCTCGCGTTTTGGATATCAGATGGGTTGAAATGGATACGCGCCGTTGCATTCGGCCAAGCGAAGTCCTGCGCGAAGGTTCTAAAGCATTGAGAGACTGAGCCGTTTCTATACGAACATTCGATGGCGAGCCCGGCGCCTGGTCCGGGCATGTGCCCCAGGAGACATGAGATGAGTATCTTCACCAGCTTCCAGGCCCGTTTCGAGTCTGCCCGGGAAGAGGAAATGTCGGTCCAGGAATACCTGGAACTCTGCAAAACCGATCCCATGGCCTATGCGACGTCCGCCGAGCGCATGCTGCAAGCCATTGGCGAGCCGGAGCTTGTCGATACCCGGCTGGACCCCCGCCTTTCGCGAATCTTCTCCAACAAGATGATCAAGATCTATCCTGCCTTCCGTGACTTCTACGGAATGGAAGAGGCGATCGAGAACATCGTGTCGTATTTCCGACACGCCGCACAAGGTCTGGAGGAAAAGAAACAAATCCTCTACCTCCTCGGTCCTGTCGGCGGCGGAAAAAGCTCGCTCGCAGAAAAACTCAAGACACTGGTCGAAAAGATCCCCTTCTACGCGATCAAGGGATCTCCGGTGCACGAGTCACCGCTCGGCCTGTTCAGCCCCGAAGAGGATGGCGCAATCCTTGAGGACGACTACGGAATCCCCCGCCGTTACCTCAATACCATCATGAGTCCGTGGGCAGTCAAGCGCCTGCATGAATTCAACGGCGACGTGACGCGCTTCCGGGTTGTCAAACTGCGCCCGTCCGTACTGCGCCAGGTTGCTGTCGCCAAGACCGAACCCGGCGACGAAAACAATCAGGACATTTCGTCCCTCGTCGGCAAGATCGACATCCGGATGCTCGAGCAGTTTTCCCAGGATGACCCGGATGCCTATTCTTATTCCGGCGGTCTATGCCTCGCGAACCGCGGGTTGCTCGAGTTCGTGGAAATGTTCAAGGCACCGATCAAGGTCCTGCATCCGCTGCTCACCGCCACCCAGGAAGGCAACTACAAGGGCACGGAAGGTTTCGGCGCCATTCCCTTCGATGGCATCGTGATGGCCCACTCCAATGAATCGGAATGGGTCGCCTTCCGCAACAATCGCAACAACGAGGCCTTCCTCGACCGGATCTACACCGTCAAGGTGCCTTATTGCCTGCGGGTGTCCGATGAGATCCGAATCTACGACAAGCTTCTCGCCCATAGTTCCCTGTCCCAGGCACCTTGCGCCCCCGACACCCTGCGCATGATGGCCCAGTTTGCCGTCCTGTCACGAGTCAAGGAGCCGGAGAATTCGAGCATCTTCTCCAAAATGCGCGTCTATGACGGTGAAAACCTCAAAGACACCGACCCCAAGGCCAAGAGCTACCAGGAGTACCGTGACTACGCCGGTGTCGACGAAGGCATGACCGGCTTATCGACACGCTTCGCCTTCAAGGTGTTG
>JAEUNV010000020.1 GCA_016790385.1 Zoogloea sp. | reverse complement strand
AAACACCTTGCGCGGCTGCCAGTCTTTCGTCGTCGGAGGTTTGAGCCGGGCGAGGGCGCGTTCGAAGGTGGCGATGCCGGTGCCCACTTCGTCGGGCCGGAAGCCCAGGCTGGCCAGCAGCCGCAGCTGGGCGAGGCAGGCATCGAAGGCGAACCAGTCCTTGTCGGCCAGCGCGATGGCGGCCTGATAGGCGTCCTTCACCGCCTGGGCGTTGCCGACGAGCACGGCCAGATCGCCCAGGGTGGCGGCGGCCCAGAAGCGCTGTGCCGGCCCCTGCTCGCAGGTGGCACCCCAGGCCACGCCGCCGGCCATGGCGCGCGCCTCGGCATCGAAGTCGTCCTTGCCGGTGAGGTGCTTGTGGAGGTGCATCAACGTCACCGCGTTGATGCCCGAGTAATAGTGGCCCGGCGCCGCGCGGAAGGCCAGTGCATAGGCGCTGATGGCCGCCTTCAGGAGCGCTTCTTCATATGCCGCGTCTTCCCGCATCCGGGCGGGGTCGTGTGTCGGGTCATGCCAGGCGTCCATCCACGCGTCCTTGCCGAGGCGGGCAAGGAGCGAGAGGGTTTCCACATCAGCCTCGTGCTCGGCCAGGATGGCCTCGTAGGCGGCGCGGGCGTCGTCCGGCCGTTTCAGGCGTTGCAGGCAGACGCCCCGTTTGCGGGCGGCCTCCAGATTGCTGGGGTCGAAAGCAAGGGCCTGCTCGAACTGCTCCAGGGCGTAGCGGTAGTGCGTACCCTTGAGCAGGGACGTCCCCGCGGTCAATCGGGCTTCCACCCGCAGGGCGGTGACCGGCGCCTCGTCGGCCAGCACCAGCACGTCCTCCGGTCGGCCAGCCTTGCGCGCTTTTTCAATCAGCGCCACCCAGGCATCGTGGCGCTGCCAGTATTCCCGCACGGCGCCGATGCGCAAGCGCTTCCAGTCGGGCTCGCGCAGGTGGGGGAGCAGGCCATACACCGGGCTCACCGGGCGCTCGTGCCAGGCCGCCAGGGTGGCCAGCGTCATGCTGGTGATGGCCTTGCGGTCGTCGGCCAGGTGGGCAGGGTCCGGCGCCCCGTCCTTGAGGTGGTAGGTCAGCTTGCGGTCGGTGTAGATGTCAAAGGGCTTGGTGTCCCGCGGCCCCTGGACCAGCACCACTCCGCGGGCTCGCAGGGCATGGCGCACGCCCAGTTCGTACCACACGTTGGGGTTGTCGATGGTGAGGTCGGCCACCACCAGATCGGCCATCAGCAACTCCTGGAACATGTCCAGGCGGATGTCGCCGGCTCGCTGCTCCTTGTCGGCCCGCAGCACTTCCAGCCCCGCATCCTCCAGGGCCGGCTTGATCAGTTCATCGAAGATGCGGTTGAAATCGACCTGCTCACCCTTGTCGTTCGGCTTGGTACCAAAGGGCATGGCGACGAAGGCGTGGAGTTTCATGGGGAAGGTCCGGGAGTGAAGGTGTGGGGCGGGCGATGCCCCTTTCATCTTAGCGTGAATGAACGCCGGAAGTATCCATCGAGGATGTGTCCGCCCCGTGGCGGTCATGGGTGCCGGGCGCCACCCGAACGGATCATTTCAAGCCTTGTTGAAATCTTTTATAGTGCGCTGATGGAAACCAAAGCAGCCACCACCCTTTTCGAGTCCCTTTCTTCCGGCTGGCGCCTGGAAGCCTTCCGCTTGCTGGTCCGGCAGGGGCCGGAGGGCATGGTGGCGGGGGATATCGCCGCGGCGCTGGATCTGCCTCCGTCCGGCCTTTCCTTTCACCTCAAGGCGCTCAGCCACGCGGGCCTGGTGACGGTGGAGCAGGAGGGGCGTTTCCAGCGCTACCGGGCCAACCTGTCGTTGATGCGTGACCTGATTGCCTATCTCACCGAGGAATGCTGCGCCGGCCACCCGGAAAGATGCCTCGACCTGGCTACGGCGCCCCCCCTGGCCGTCTGCCCGCCGCCCGAGAAGACCCGAGCATGAACGTTCTCTTTTTATGTACCGGCAATTCCTGCCGCTCCATCCTCGCCGAGGCGACCTTCAACCACCTGGCGCCCGACGGCTGGCGCGGCCTGAGTGCCGGCAGCAAGCCCGCCGGCTATGTCCATCCACGCGCCCTGGCGCTACTGGCCCGGGAGGGGATCGGCATTGAGGGCTATGTCAGCAAGTCCTGGGACAGGCTGCCGGTGACGCCCGACCTGGTGGTCACCGTGTGCGGCAATGCTGCTTCCGAGGCCTGCCCGGTCTATCTCGGCCCGGTGCTGCGCACCCACTGGGGCGTCGACGATCCGGCCCAGGCCACGGGCAGCTATGCGGAGATCGACGCAGCCTTCAAGAGTGCCTACACCATCCTGCGCGCTCGCATCGAAGCCTTCCTGGCCCTGCCGCTCGACCAGCTGCGGCAGGACCGGACGCGCTTCAAGGCGGAGCTTGACCGTATCGGCCTGCTGTTGGCCTGAGGCTGTCGTTTCCGGACCACGTGCTGCGGCCCGGGCGGATGCCATTACAATTTGGCGCATGACAAACAAGCCTAATGCGGTGGTGCATGGCGGACCGCGCTGAAGCCCCCCGCGCCCGGTGTCTCTGCCTCGATATCGAAACCGCCCGCCAGGACCGAACCGCCCT
>JAEUNV010000498.1 GCA_016790385.1 Zoogloea sp. | reverse complement strand
TCGGAGCGGGCGCGGGCGATGCGGGCGCGGGCCTGGGCGAGGGTGGCGCTTTCGCGCTGGGCGGCATCAATCAGGCTGGACAGGGCGGGATCACCGAGTTGGCTCCACCAGTCGGTGAGGGTGCCGAGCCTGCCGTCGTGGGGCAGCGGGGCGTGCCAGACCGCCGGGGCGGCCAGATGAGGTGCCTGGTAGTCCGGCCCCACCCGCGGCAGCAGGGCGCAGGCGGGAAGGGTCAGCACCAGGCCCAAGAGAAAAAGAGGGCGCATCAGTCGGCATCTCCAGACGGGTTGCGCCGGCGTGCTTCGGCGTCGATCAGGCTGGCAGCCCAGCCGGCAAGGCGCTCGGCCAGCACGTCGATGGATTCGGGTTGGGCAACCAGCTCGGGGCTGACCTTATCCACCAGATCCTGGGCGACGAAAAAGTGCATGGCCATGCCCAGCACGGCGTGGGTCAGTCGGAGGGTGTCGGTGTCCGGGGATTCCAGTCCAAGGCGCCGGCTGATCAGCTGGTTCATGTTGCGAAAAAGATCAGCCAGATCGTCATCCACCTCATCGCCCATCACGCCGCTGGGTTCCACCAGCTCGCGAAAGTGCAGGCGCATCACCAGGCGGATCAGCGCGCCCTGCTTGAGTGGGTGAAGAAAGTTGAAGAAGAAGTCTTCCAGCGCGCCGTCCGGGTCGAGCTGGCAGGCGGCGGCATTCGGCAGGCAGTCCCGCGCTTGCAGGACGTCCGGCGCGGCCGTGGCGTCGCAGAAGGATTCGCAGAACACCGCGCGGTAGAGCCCCGGTTTGTCACCGAAGTAATAGCTGATGGAGCCGAGATTCACCCCTGCCCTGTCGGCGATCTCCCGGGTGGAGGTTTTCTGGTAGCCCTTGTCGGCAAACAGCTGCAAGGCGGCCTCAAGGAGGCGTCGCCGGGCGAGGGCTCCGTCGCTGCGGGTAGGGCTGTGGCTGGGAGGGGGAACACTCATGGAAAGGCCTGCGTAATCGATGGATGATGTTAATCAAACGACTGAGTTAAGTTAGTCGATCGACTGATTCACGTCAACACTTTGCCGATGCATGTCCGCCCGGCCCGTTTGCAAGCGGACAAAAGTTGATCGGTTTCTGACTAATCGAAACCTCCGGATCGGCCTAGCATGATGAATAGATTGTCATGCCTTGAATTGCTAACCAACGGGAGTGTTTTCCATGAACAAATTCTGCAAATACATCATGCCATTGGCCTTGATGGCTTCGTCCTCCGTCATGGCGGAATCCTTTCAGCTCGCGAGCAAGGACATTGCTCATGGCAAGTTCATGGGCAATGCCCAGGAATTCCAGGGCTTCGGTTGCAGTGGCGGCAACATGTCTCCCCAGCTCTCCTGGAGTGGTGCGCCCAAGGGCACCGAAGCCTTTGCCGTGTTTGCCTACGATCCTGACGCGCCGACCGGCAGCGGTTGGTGGCATTGGCAAGTGGTGAATATTCCGAAGGAAGTCACCAGCCTTGCATCCGGTGCCGGTGATGCAGGCAAGGGCATGGCCCCGGCCGGCAGCCTGAGCACCCGGAACGACTACGGCGCGACCGGCTTTGGCGGCGCCTGCCCGCCAAAGGGCCATGGTGTGCACCGCTACCAGTTCACGGTGTTCGCCCTCCCCAAGAAGCTCGACTTGCCGAAGGATGCGTCGCCGGCGCTGACCGGCTACATGGTGCGCGCCAGCGCCCTTGCGTCCAGCACCATCGAGGCCTTGTACAAGCGAGATTGATGGAGGAAGGCGCTCGTTGCCGGGCGGCCCGATCTTTCCCGTGTTGGAGGCCGGCACCAACCGCCGGCCTCCCCGATCAGCGATCCCAATAAAACAATTCGGCATAACGCCGATTCATAAAAAGAGGAGACATAACAGAGATAAAGGAGCGGAAATGAAATCGCATCGTGAATTGCCCTCGCCTCGACTGAGGGTGCTCGCGCTTCATGGCAGGGGAAGTAACAGCGAAATCACCCGGATGCAGTTGCTCAATCTGGGCATCTCAGAAGCGGAATACGACATCGTGTACCTTGATGGCCCCCTCCGCGAGGACGCGCCGGGGCCGGGCATTGCAGAGCTGGCCGGGCTTGTGGCCGGCCCATGGCATTCCTGGATTCGCTATGTCGACGATGAGCAGGCCGACGGCAACCGGATTGATGCCGACTCCTTGCTGGTGGCGGTCCAGTGTGTGCTCGATGCTGTTGATGAGCAGGGCCCGTTTGATGCGGTCTATTGCTTCAGTCAGGCCGGTATCGTGGCGGGTCTGGTCAATGGTCTGGGCACGGACGAGGCCTTGCAGGTTGCGCTCGGCAGGTACACCGGAAAATCCCAGGCGGCAGCCGGTGGCGGGCGCGTGCCGTTTCCGGCCGCGATCTTTGCCTGCGCGGCAGCCCCCGTTTCCTTGCCCGATCTCCGCGCCCAGGCCGGACTTGGTGCTCCGCCAATGGCATCCCCGGAGTTCCACAGCCTTCACCTGATTGGCATGCAGGACGAATACAAGCCGTGGTCAGAGGCCTTCGCCCTGTCGATGAATTCAACCGCGACCGAAGTCTTGTATCTTGCCGGCGGCCACGACATCAGCCAGCTCCAGCGCGCGGATTCGACCGTTGGTGATGCAATTCGCGCGTGCCTTTTGCGTGCGCGAAACGTGCGCCCCGAAGCGCTTGAAGGCCTGCCGCGCCCCCTGTGGAGGCTTTCGAGCGAACGCAGCTCGCGGGCGGTCGATCGGGATAGGCAGGTGGTGGCAGTCCATGCGCGTACCGGGGATCTGCCCGACACCATCCTCGGCATGCTTGCAGCCCGGCCGGTGGATGCGCCCCTGTTCCGCGTTGCCCGAGAGCGCGATCCCGATGTCTGTACCACCTACGGTCAGATGCTGGCGTTCTGTCGCCCTGGCGGTGAGGGCGATCTCAGGCGCATCGGCGTCGAAGCAGGAGAGGTTGTGGCCTACCTCGCACCGCCCGGCGGAAGTGCAACGGCCGCGGCGGCATTCCTGTCCATCGCCTCCCAAGCGATTGCGGCGCCCTTCTCCCCGAGCATGACCGAAAGTGATGCGCTGGCCGCGCTCAGCCAGTATGGCGCCAGGCACATGATCCTGTTCGATGGGGTTCTCGCCCCCGGCGTAAGGACCGCTTTCGAAAGCCATGCCGCGGCGGGAAAGGCCCACCTCCATCGAGCCAGCGAAGTCGGGCCGCTGTCACCAGGATTGTTCCGGTATCAGACCCCTGATGCGCCTCTCCGGCCGCGGGATGCACTGCTGACCGCTCCCACCGCAACCTGCCTGCTGCTGCGCACTTCGGGCACGACCTCGCTTCCCAAGCTCGTGCCCCTGCGGCAAGGTGATCTTGTCCTGAATGCCGCACTGTTGGCTGATGGGCTGGGGATCTCCGCATCCGACGTCACCTACAGCGTGATGCCGCTGGATCATATCGGCGGCCTCAGCGCTTCGATCCTGTGCAGTGTTGCCGTCGGCGCCTCGATCACCTGCGATGGCGCCTACACCCCGCAAGGGATGGTGGAGGCGCTCGCCGATTCGAATCCCCGCCCGACCTGGTACTCCGCGGTACCCACCATCCACAATGCCACCGCGCGCCACCTGCGCGACAACGCTTACGTGGATGCCGATGGCGTCTGGCATGGTCACCGCCTTCGCTTCATCCGTTCCGGAGCGGCAGCGCTCAAGGAACCGGACCGTGACACGCTTGAG
>JAEUNV010000667.1 GCA_016790385.1 Zoogloea sp. | reverse complement strand
ACGCTGGCCGAGGCGGCCGGGCCATTGATCATCACTTACGCGCCAGCCATACCCCGAACACCGTCAGGCCCATGCCGATCAGGGCCAGACCGGTGAGGGTTTCGCCGAAGGCGGCCCAGGCGATCAGGGCGGTGGTGGGGGGCGTGAGATAGAACAGGCTGGCCACGTTCACCGCGCTGCCGCTGCGGATCAGCAGGTTGAGCAGGCTGATGGCCCCCACCGACAGCACGAGCACCAGCCACAGCAGGGCGAAGATGAACTGCCCGCTCCATTCGATGACCATGCTCTCGGTCTGGCTGGCGAGCAGGGCCGACAGGGCCAGGGTGGGCACAAACTGGATCACGGAGCCGGTGCGCAGGTCGAAGGCGGGGCAGAAGCGCTTCTGGTACAGGGTGCCGGCGGTGATGCCCAGGAGCGCCAGCGCGGCGGGGGTGAGCATGGCGGTGAGTTCCGGCGTGCTGGCGGCCGCTGCCACCTTGTGCGCCACCACCAGCCCCACGCCGCCGAAGCCCAGCACCAGCCCGACCCACTGGCGCGGCAGCACACGCTCACCCAGGATGGCGCCGGCCCCCAGCGCGGTGAGAAGGGGTTGCAAACCCACCACCAGGGCGGTGATGCCCGCCGGCAGACCATGGCGGATGGCGGTGAAGACGCCGCCCAGGTACACCGCATGCACGAGCACGCCGGTGACGCCGATATGCAGCCACTGGCGTGGTGAGCGTGGCCACGGTGCGCGCGTTGCCAGGGCGACCAGGCCCATGATGGCGATGACCAGCATGTAGCGGATGGACAGGAAGCTGAGGGGCTCGGCGTAGGGCAGACCGTACTTGGCGCCGATGAAGCCGGTGCTCCAGAGGAGCACGAAGAGCAGGGGGTAGAAACGGGACACCGGCGCTTACGGGGTCTTGATCTTGCTGCGGTAGATCCGTGTTGAGGCGGAGACGATGACCTGTACGTCTTGGGGGGCGATGTCGGGCAATTGCTCGCGCACGACGTGGTAGGCGAGATGTTCCAGAGATTGCCCGTTCCAGGCGTTGGCCGGATCGAAGAAGGGTTCGATGATGAGGTAGGCCTTATCCACCAGCTCACGCAGGCTGAGGTTTTTGCGGCGTTCGGGGATGCTGCTCATGGGGGCTCCTGAGGACGGAATGGGCGTGGGAGAGGGCGGATGATACTCCACGGCAATCAGGCCTCGGGTTCCCGGGCCGGCGGCGCATACCATTTTTCCCGCGGGACGATCTTGTCGCTGGCGGGGTCGCCCATGTAGTGGGGGGACATGATCTGGACCCCATGCTCGTTGAAGACGTCCTGAATGTTGGCGTGCAGGCGGCTGACCACTTCGGCGCGGGGGTAGGCGCCCGTGGGCAGTGCCTGGGCCACCAGGCAGTATTCCGGGTAGTAGTCGGAGAGCGCCGTCTGGAAGACTCGCGGCGGCGGCGTGGTGAGGATGCCCGGCGTGCGCCCCGCCGCCGCGATGAGCATGGCTTCCACCTGGCGCCAGGGGGTGTCGTAACCGATGGTCACGCTGGTGTCCACCATGAAGCCTTCGCCGGACACGGTGCGCGAATAGTTGCGCGTGGCGCTCCCGACGATGAGGGCATTGGGCAGGGTGATCTCGGCGCCACGGCCTGTGCGCAGGCGGGTGGTGAACAGGCTGATGTTGACGATGGTGCCTTCGTGCTCGCCGATGCGGACATACTCGCCGGTACGCAGGGTGCGGGAGTACATCAGGATCAAACCGCTGGCACCCTGCCCCACCACGCTCGATGCGCCGAGGGAGATCATCAGGCCGACGAGCACCGACATGCCCTTGAAGGCTTCGGTGTGGGAGCCGGGCAGATACGGGTAGGCCATCACCAGCGCGAAGATCCAGATCAGGATGTTGGCGATCTTGCGGGTGGGCTCCACGGTGTCCCGGTCCAGCCAGCCGATCCCCGAGTTTCCTCGAGCCACATGGTCGAACAGGGGTTTGAGCAGGCCGACGACGCCCCGCGCAAGGAGGAACATGATGGCCACGATGAACAGGTTGGGCAGGGTGGTGATGATGCTCCGGCCCAGATCCAACACCATGCCGAGCAGGTAGCCATTGAGTTGCTCGCCCCACGCCCGCGTGAACGGGAAACGGGCCAGCACGAAGCCGAGCCACGCATAAGCCAGGAGCAGGACAAGCAGCCAGTAGCCGGCATTGAGCAGCCAGCCCGTGGCGGCAAGGATGCGATCCCGGCGGATCAGTTCGGTGCCGCCCAGCTTGAGGCGTTCGGCCTGCTGCTCGATGGCGGCCAGCAGCCGGCTGCCGATCCAGTGGCGCAGGCGGGTCAGCCCGAGGGTCAGGATGAGCAGCACGAGGGTTGCCGCGGCTGACACCAGCAGCCCCCTGGCCAAGGCCTGACTGTTCCGGCTTTCGCGGGATTCGGCGATCACCGTGCGCAGATTTGCGACGGTTTTGCGGGTGAGGCTGTCAAGGGATTCGCCGCCGAGCCTGTCCACGTCGTCCCGCGTGAGGACGAAGGCCATCTGCCCGCCAACCAGAAAGATGCTGCCCATCGGGTCGGGCTGCACCGTCACCTCGTCGTCGCCGCCCTGGGCGAGGATGTGGGCGAGGTTGCGCCTGCCCCGCTCGGCGCGCAGGGTGGCCGGCAGTCCGAGCAGACTGCTGCGGAAACGCACCACCATGCGGTTCATCAGCATGAGGTCGGCCTCGCCGGCCCCCGGCACATTGACCGATGTGCCCGCGAGCCCCGGTGCCATGTCGGGCGCTGCGGTTGACGGCGGCTCAGTTTCGGTGGCGGCGGGGGCAAGGGTCGGCGCGAGCAGGCAGAACAGGACGACAAGGCGCACCAGCAATCCGATCAGATCCCCGGCGGAGCTTCGTCCCCGGGGGGCGGACGGTGACGGGGGCAGCGCGAGTTGAGGGTGCATTCG
>JAEUNV010000632.1 GCA_016790385.1 Zoogloea sp. | reverse complement strand
CCGGCCGCGGGTCAGGAGGTGATGATCGTCCGCACCAGCAACATGGCCTTCGACGTGACCGACGAGGTCCACCCCGACACGGCGGAGCTGGCCTGTCTGGCTGCCCGTATCGTCGGCCTGGACATCGCCGGCGTCGATCTGGTTTGCGAGGACATTTCCAAGCCCTTGGCCGTGCAGCAGGGCGCCATCGTGGAGGTCAATGCCGGGCCGGGCCTGCTCATGCATATCAAGCCTGCGGTCGGACAGCCCCGCCCGGTTGGTGAGGCCATCGTCGACCACCTCTTTGCCAAGGACGAGGATTCTCGCATTCCGGTGGTCGGCGTCACGGGCAGCCGCGGCAAGACCCCCGTGGCCCGCCTCATCGCCCATCTGCTGCGCATCTCCGGTCAGTACACCGGCCTGGCCTGTAGTGAGGGGGTGTTCCTCGACGGTCGGCAGGTTGAAACCCCCGAAGGAACAAACTGGGATGCCGCCGAGCGGGTGCTGATGAACCGCTCCGTCGAAGCCGCGGTATTCGAGAACAGCTGTCGCAGCATCCTGGCCGACGGCACGGTCTATGATCGTTGCCTGGTCGGCGTTGTCACCAACGTCGATCCCGAACTGCATTTCGGCGAGTTCTACATCGATAGTGACGAGAAGGTCTGGAATGTCTTCCGGACCCAGGTCGACCTGGTGCTCTCCTATGGTGTCGCCGTGCTCAACGCCGAAGATCCCGCTGTGGTCGAGATGGCCGAGCTGTCGGACGGCGAAGTGATCTTCTATGGTGTGGACCCGGATGCCGCCGCGATGGTGGCTGCCCGCGCCGACGGCAAGCGCACCGTCCATGTCCGCGACGGGGCGGTCGTGCTGGCCCGCGGTGCGGAAGAGGAAGCTCTGGTCCAGCTTGACCGGATCGCCATGCTCGCGGGCGAGGCCGCCCGGCAGCCGGGCGTGCTGTCCAATCTGCTCGGCGCCATTGCAGGTGCCTGGGCCCTGGACATCTCTCCGGCGATCATCAAGGCCGGTGTCACGCCCTACGATCCCGCGGCGCCTCTGCGCAACGACTGACCTTCCCGTCCACCCGAACCGAAAAATCGGCCGGTCGCACCCGTGCGGCTGGCGACAATGAGAGACAAGGACTGAAATTCATGGAAGTTTCACGCATCCGGGCTCTGCGCGGCCCCAATCTGTGGAGCCGGCACACCGCCATCGAAGCCATCGTGTCCTGTAGTCAGGCCGAGTGTGACATCGATGCCGTGCCGGGCTACGAGGAACGTCTGCGCAATCTGTTCCCGGAAATGGGGTTTCTCGAGGCGGAAAGCCATTTGGGAACCATCTCCGTGGCCCATGCCCTCGAAATGGCCGCCCTGGGCTTGCAGGCCAGCGCCGGCTGCCCGGTGACCTTCAGCCGCACCTCCAAAACCGTGGAGGAGGGGGTCTTCCAGGTGGTGGTTGAATACACCGAAGAAAAGGTCGGCCGCCTTGCCCTCGATCTGGCCATCGAGCTGTGCCGGGCCGCGGAGAGCGATGGCCCCTTTGATCTGGGCAATGCCCTGGCACGTCTCCAGGAACTGGATGAAGATGTCCGCCTCGGGCCGTCAACCGGGGCCATCGTGCAGGCCGCCGTGGCGCGGGGCATCCCCTATCGGCGCCTGACGGAAGGCAGCCTGGTACAGTTTGGATGGGGCAGCAAGCAGCGCCGCATCCAGGCCGCCGAGACCGACCTGACCAGCGCCGTGGCGGAATCCATCGCCCAGGACAAGGAGCTCACCAAGACGCTGTTGCGTGCCGCCGGTGTTCCGGTGCCCCTCGGCCGTGCCGTGACCAGCGCGGAAGACGCCTGGTTGGCGGCGCGGGAGATGGGGGGCCTGGTGGTGGTCAAGCCGCGTGACGGCAATCAGGGCAAGGGTGTTGCGGTGAAGCTGCGTACCCGCGATGAAGTCATGAATGCCTTCCGGGTGGCTGCCGAGATCAGCGACGATGTGCTCGTCGAGCGCTATCTGCCGGGCCATGACTACCGCCTGCTGGTGATCGGCGACAAGCTCATCGCCGCAGCCCGCCGTGATCCGCCCCTGGTCGTGGGGGATGGCAAGCGGACCATCCGCGCCCTGGTGGAGCACGTCAATAGCGACCCGCGCCGGGGTGAGGGGCATGC
>JAEUNV010000468.1 GCA_016790385.1 Zoogloea sp. | reverse complement strand
AGAACTAGGAGCATAAGCTATGCAACTCAACCCCTCTGAAATCAGTGACCTGATCAAGAGTCGGATTCAGAACCTGCAGCTGTCCGCGAATGCCCGCACCGAGGGTACCGTGGTTTCAGTGACCGACGGTATCTGCCGTGTCCACGGCCTTTCCGATGCCATGCAGGGCGAAATGCTGGAATTCCCCGGCAACGTCTTCGGCCTCGCCATGAACCTTGAGCGCGACTCTGTCGGTGCTGTGGTTCTGGGTGAATACGAAGGCATTTCAGAAGGTGACACTGTCAAGTGCACCGGTCGCATCCTTGAAGTTCCGGTCGGCCCTGAGCTGATCGGCCGTGTTGTCAACTCCCTGGGCCAGCCGATTGATGGCAAGGGCCCGATCAACGCCAAGCTGTCCGAGCCTATCGAGAAGGTTGCCCCGGGCGTGATCTGGCGGAAGTCGGTGTCCCAGCCGGTGCAAACCGGTCTCAAGTCGGTTGATGCCATGGTTCCCGTCGGTCGTGGCCAGCGTGAGCTGATCATCGGTGACCGTCAGACTGGTAAGACTGCCGTTGCGGTTGATGCGATCATCAACCAAAAGGGCGAAAACATGGTCTGTATCTACGTTGCGGTGGGTCAGAAGGCCTCGACCATCGCCAACGTGGTTCGCAAGCTTGAAGAGCATGGCGCGATGGACTACACCATCGTTGTCGCTGCAACTGCTTCCGAGTCCGCTGCGATGCAGTACATCGCTCCGTACTCCGGCTGCACCATGGGCGAATATTTCCGCGATCGCGGTCAAGATGCCCTGATCATTTATGATGATTTGACCAAGCAAGCATGGGCCTATCGTCAGGTCTCCCTGCTGCTGCGTCGTCCGCCTGGTCGTGAGGCTTACCCCGGTGACGTGTTCTACCTGCACTCCCGTCTGCTCGAACGCGCTGCCCGCGTGTCCGAAGAGTATGTCGAGAAGTACACCAACGGTGAAGTTAAGGGCAAGACCGGTTCTTTGACTGCTCTTCCCGTGATCGAAACCCAGGCTGGCGACGTTTCCGCATTCGTGCCAACCAACGTGATTTCGATTACCGACGGCCAGATCTTCCTGGAAACCGACCTTTTCAACGCCGGTATCCGCCCCGCGATCAACGCCGGTATTTCCGTGTCGCGCGTTGGTGGCGCCGCTCAGACCAAGGTCATCAAGAAGCTTGGCGGCGGTGTTCGTCTTGCTCTGGCTCAGTACCGGGAACTCGCTGCTTTCGCGCAGTTTGCTTCTGATCTCGACGAAGCCACTCGTAAGCAGCTTGAGCGCGGTCGTCTGGTTACCGAACTGATGAAGCAGCAGCAGTATTCGCCGCTGAAGGTTTCGGAAATGGCGATTACGCTGTTTGCGGTTGAAAAGGGTGCTTTTGACGATGTTGATGTCAAGCGCGCTCTGGCCTGCGAAGCCGCGATGCACCAGTACGTCAAGACTAAGGCCGCCGATCTGGTTACCAAAGTCGAAACGACCAAGGAGCTTGATGCCGACGGTGCCAAGCAGCTCGCTGCTGTCATCGAAGAGTTCAAGAAGAGCTGGGCTTAACGCGGGCATACGGAGAGCAATATGGCTAGCGGTAAAGAGATCCGTAACAAGATCAAGAGTGTCCAGAACACTAAAAAGATCACCAAGGCCATGGAGATGGTGGCAGCGTCCAAAATGCGGAAGGCTCAAGACCGCATGCGGGCTGCCCGTCCCTACGCCGAGAAGATCCGCCGTCTCGCCGCGAATCTGTCTGCAGCCAACATTACCGACTACAAGCATCCGTTCCTCGTCAAAAAGGACGATGCCAAGCGTGTGGGGCTCATCGTTGTCACGACCGACAAAGGTCTGTGCGGTGGCCTCAACACCAACACCTTGCGTGTCGGGTTGAATGCGCTCAAGGATTGGGAAAGCAATGGGGTCACCGACATTCGTGTGACTGCCATTGGCAACAAGGGGCTGGGGTTCATGCAGCGCCTGGGTGCCAAGGTAGTCTCGCATGTCACCCAGCTCGGGGATACACCCCACTTGGAGAAGTTGATCGGGCCCGTCAAGGTCATGATCGACGCTTTCCAGAACGGTGAGCTGGACGAGGTGTACATTGTCTATTCCCGCTTCATCAATACGATGAAGCAGGAACCTCAGCTTGAGCAGCTTCTCCCGCTGACCGGCGAGCGTCTTGGTACTCCGGAAGGAAACTGGGACTACCTCTATGAGCCGGATGCACAGGTGGTGATCGACGAACTCCTGGTGCGCTACGTTGAAGCGCTGGTGTATCAGGCTGTCGCCGAGAACATGGCGTCCGAACAGAGTGCCCGGATGGTGGCGATGAAGGCAGCCTCTGACAATGCAGGGAATGTGATCGGCGAACTGCAACTGGTCTACAACAAGACCCGTCAGGCAGCGATCACCAAGGAACTCTCGGAAATTGTCGGCGGCGCGGCCGCGGTGTAACGCTTTAACAAGTTTGGGGAAACGACGATGAGTCAAGGAACGATCGTTCAATGCATCGGCGCCGTGGTGGATGTGCAGTTTCCGCGCGACGCGATGCCCAAGGTTTACGACGCCCTTACCCTGGAAGGTGCTGAACTGGTTCTCGAAGTTCAGCAGCAGCTGGGTGATGGCGTTGTACGTACCATTGCGCTGGGGTCTTCGGACGGCCTGCGTCGTGGCATGCAAGTTTCAAACACCGGCAAGGGCATTGCTGTGCCGGTCGGTCACGGCACGCTGGGCCGGATCATGGACGTGCTGGGTCGCCCGATCGACGAAGCTGGCCCGATCCAGTGCGACGAGCGCCGTGTTATTCACCAGAAGGCCCCGAAGTTCGACGAGCTGTCGCCTTCGGTGGACCTGCTTGAGACCGGCATCAAGGTTATCGATTTGATCTGCCCGTTCGCCAAGGGCGGTAAGGTCGGTCTGTTCGGTGGTGCGGGTGTGGGCAAGACCGTCAACATGATGGAGCTCATCAACAACATCGCCAAGCAGCACAGTGGTCTGTCGGTGTTTGCCGGCGTGGGCGAGCGTACCCGTGAAGGGAACGACTTCTACCACGAAATGAAGGACTCCAACGTTCTCGACAAGGTTGCGATGGTGTTCGGTCAGATGAACGAACCCCCTGGCAACCGTCTGCGTGTGGCGCTGACCGGTCTGACGATGGCCGAGCGCTTCCGTGACGAAGGTCGTGACATCCTGTTCTTCGTGGATAACATCTACCGTTACACCCTGGCCGGTACCGAAGTGTCCGCGCTGCTGGGTCGTATGCCGTCGGCGGTGGGTTACCAGCCGACGCTGGCAGAAGAAATGGGCCGTCTGCAGGAGCGTATCACCTCCACCAAGGTGGGTTCGATCACCTCCATCCAGGCCGTGTATGTGCCTGCGGATGACTTGACCGATCCGTCCCCGGCGACCACCTTCCTCCACCTCGACTCGACCGTCGTGCTGTCCCGTGACATCGCTGCCCTGGGTATCTACCCGGCCGTGGATCCGCTGGACTCCACTTCCCGTCAGCTCGATCCGCTGGTGGTGGGTGAGGAGCACTACAACACCGCACGCGGCGTTCAGCAGACTCTTCAGCGTTACAAGGAGCTGCGAGACATCATTGCGATTCTCGGTATGGACGAACTGGCTCCGGAAGACAAGCTTCTTGTTGCCCGCGCTCGTAAGATCCAGCGTTTCCTGTCCCAGCCGTTCTTCGTGGCGGAAGTGTTTACCGGTTCCCCCGGCAAGTACGTTCCGCTGAAGGAAACGATCAAGGGCTTCAAGATGATCGTGGCCGGTGAATGTGACCATCTGCCCGAGCAGGCCTTCTACATGGTCGGCCCGATTGAAGAGGCCTTCGAGAAAGCGAAGACCCTCTAATCATCGCGACCATCGTTCGGCGGTGCTCAAATGAGCCCGCCGGATTGAGGAGGAATTAGCTATGGCAATGACCATTCATGTCGACATCGTCAGTGCGGAAGAGCAGATCTTCTCGGGTCTGGCTGAATTCGTGGCTCTCCCCGGCGAATCCGGCGAGCTGGGTATTCTGCCGGGTCACATGCCGCTGATGACCCGGATCAAGCCGGGTGCCGTACGCGTCAAGGTCCAGAACCAGCCTGAAGAGGAGATGGTTTTTGTGGCCGGAGGCTTACTCGAGGTTCAGCCGAACCTTGTGACGGTTCTGGCGGATACCGCCATCCGTGGCAAGGATCTGGACGAGGCGAAGGCGCTTGAAGCCAAGCGTCTTGCGGAAGAAGCCTTGCAAAATCAAGGTTCCGCTCTGGAGTATGCAAAGGCGCAGTCCGAGTTGGCTTCGGCACTCGCGCAGATTTCAGCCATCAATAAGCTGAAGAAGCGCGGTCACTGAGCACGAACGGTTCGCTGTATTGGAAAAAGGGCAGTCCTGAATGGGCTGCCCTTTTTCCATTTCTCTACCGTGCCCTACTTCAAGTTGCCGATTCGAGTTTCTCCAGACGCTTGTTGAGACGGGCGAGATCATCGCGCAGGACGGCGCTTTCCCTGGCCAGAGATTCAAGATCATGCCGTTTTATAAGCACCGCTTGTTCCTCGCTCAGGTATTCAGACAGGTTCTCGATGAACTTGTGTGCCGTTTGCTTGTGCCAATCGGCCAGACCTCGGAACAAACCCATGCTTCGATGGGCCGCAATATCACCAACCAGCCTCGACAAAGCTTCCTCCCCATCCCAGCGCAGCTTGCGCAGAACGAAGCCCAAGGTGTCCGCCAGCTCGGCGTTGCCACTGATGCGGATGTCAGCGGTCAAGGCATCCGGTCCTCCGATCAGCTTTGGCAGGCTGGCGAGGGGAAGTTCGAGGGTGACGTCGGGAGTTGTCGTCGCCGCTTCAGTAAAGTAGCCGTCGACATCGATTCCAAGCCCCAGCTCAACCGGCTTGAGGACAAAAACCGTGCTTCGGCCGGCAAATGGCACCAGTCTTTCCCGAGCCCAAGGGGCATCACTGAGAATATGGTTGAGGCCTGCGATCACGGAGGAGTTGAGCATGCGGACCCCACTCAGAGTTTATAGCCTCGGTGCAGTGCGACTACGCCAGCAGTCATGTTGAAATACTCGACTCGCGCCAAGCCGGCCGTTTGCATCAGATCCTTCAGGGATTCCTGATCAGGGTGCATGCGAATGCTTTCGGCCAGATAGCGATAACTATCGGCGTCTTTGGCTACCTTCTCACCCATCATCGGGAGCAACTTGAAAGAGTAGAAGTCGTAGGCCGGGGCGAGGGGTTTCCACACCTTGGAAAATTCAAGAACCAGAAGACGTCCGCCGGGTTTGAGCACACGGTGCATTTCGGCAATCGCGACATCCTTGTGGGTCATGTTGCGCAGACCGAAGGCGACCGTCACAACGTCGAAATGGTTGTCGGGGAAAGGCAGCTTCTCGGCATCGCACTGGGCGACTGGCAGCAGGAAGCCCTTGTCGACGACGCGATCGCGGCCACGGGAAAGCATTGCATGATTGATGTCTGTGAGCCAGACCTGACCCGTGCGCCCCACTTTTCGTGCAAAAGCGAGGGACAGATCGGCAGTACCGCCCGCGACGTCGAGCACCCGATCACCAGAGCGGACACCTGCAATCTGCACGGTGAAGGCCTTCCACAGGCGGTGAAGACCGAAAGACATCAGGTCGTTCATCACATCGTAGCTTGAGGCGACGGAAGAAAAGACGCTTCTTACCTTGCTCGCCTTTTCGGACTCGGCAACCTTCTGGAAGCCGAAATGCGTGGTCTTGTCATTCATTTTCTGGATGCGATCGGTGTCGATGGGGCCGTACAAGCGGTCCGCCGTGAATCAATGATGATGTCCGCAGCCGCCATGTGTGGGAGGAGCAGCGGGGGCTGCGTTGGCCGGATCCCGGCTGCCGCCGGCCTCTGCCAGACGAAGAAGGTAGGTTTGCCACAGATCGTCGTGGTTTTCACCGAGATCGTAGAGGTAGTCCCAGGAATACAGGCCACTGTCATGACCGTCGGAGAAAACAGGCTTGATGGCATAGTTGCCGACGGGTTCGATGCGCACGATATCCACGTCGCGCTTGCCGAGCTGGAGAACCTCCTGACCGATTCCATGGCCCCGGACTTCTGCCGACGGTGAAAACACCCTCAGGAACTCAAAACTGAACTCAAATCGACGGCCGTCGTCGTAAGACACTTCCATGAGACGAGAACGCTGGTGCAACTTGATTTCAGTGGGGACGGGGTCGTCCTTGCGCAAGCCTGCCATGATGGTGTCCGCCAACGGAGAAGGTGATGGGCGAATGATACTAGATGGCGGCCTTCTTGCTTCGGGCGCGGCAAGCCGAAGGGCTGTTTCAAGCCTGTGACCTGTCATCAAAATTTCAAGTTGCTGCAATACACTGCCCCGGTCATCCGACTTAACCGAGGTTTCCATGCCTGCCACCATCCTGCTTGTCGAAGACGAGCCCGCCATCCAGGAACTCATCGCCGCCAATTTGATGCGGGCGGGTCATCACGTTGTACGTGCGGCTGACGCGGAGACCGCCCAGCGTATTGTGCGGGACGCCTTGCCCGATCTCATTCTCCTTGACTGGATGCTGCCCGGCATGTCCGGAGTCGAGTTTGCGCGGCGTTTGAGGGCGGAGGAGCGGACGAGGGGAATTCCCCTCATCATGTTGACTGCGCGGGGTGAGGAGCAGGACAAGGTGCTCGGGCTTGAATCTGGTGCAGACGACTACATCACCAAGCCCTTTTCCCCCCGTGAGCTGGTGGCGCGGATCAAGGCTGTCCTGCGTCGCCGGGCACCGGAGACCACTGAAGATCCGGTAGAGTTGGGGGGTCTGCGCCTCGATCCGGCAACACATCGGCTGGCCGCCGCTGGCAATCCTGTCACCCTTGGCCCTACGGAATTCCGGCTGCTCCACTTCCTGATGACTCACCCGGAGCGGGTTCATTCGCGCGCCCAGTTGCTCGATCAGGTGTGGGGTGATCATGTGTTTGTGGAAGAGCGTACAGTGGACGTCCATATCCGGCGCCTGCGCTGTGCCCTTGAGCCCAGTGGTCATGACAGTCTCGTGCAGACCGTCCGTGGCAGTGGTTATCGTTTTTCGACGCAACAGGAATCCGCAAGCCCCGTGCGATAGTTGATGTCAGTCCAGTCTGTCGAAGGAATCTCGGTCATCCGGCCGATCCGATATATCTTAGTTGCGGCGTTCGCGTACCTGGCGCTCATCGTCCTGGTGGCACTGGTTTTCTGGGGGCTGCGTGGACCGATATCCGGGCTCCTGGCGATGTGTGGCGGGCTACTGGTTGCCGGTGTCTATCACGTTCGCAACCTTTACAAGCTGGTGCGCTGGTTGAGGCTGCCCGTTGACCACGCCCCCCCGATGCCGCGAGCGATTGGCATGTGGGACTACATTTTTGCCGATGTGAATAGCCACGCACGGAACTCCAGTCGCCGACAGCAGCGACTGTCCTCGGCGCTGGAGCGTTTCCGGGAGGCCAGCCAGGCCATGCCTCACGGTCTGTTGTTCCTTTCCAACACGCACACAATAGAGTGGGTGAATCGCCAAGGCGAGCAGCACTTTGGCCTGGAGCAGGCTCGCGACCAGGGTACGCCAATCACGAATCTTGTCCGGCAACCGGATTTCGTGCGGTACCTCCAGGAGGGCCGTTATGACGAACCTTTGACCTTGAGCATAGGGCGTCCGATAGCCAGAACCCTGATGGTGCATGTTATTCCCTTCAGTGAGGACATGCGCCTGTTGATGTCCGAGGACATCACCCAGGGCGAACGCCTGCAAGCGATGCGCCGCGACTTCGTGGCCAATGTGTCCCATGAAATGCGGACGCCACTCACCGTTGTCACCGGCTTTCTTGAAACCGTTATCGATGGGCTGGATGAGCTGGAGAAGGACGACATCCGGCACTACCTCGGCCTTGCGTCAGAGCAGGCAGGGCGGATGCAGCGCCT
The DNA here is from genome assembly GCA_016790385.1 of Zoogloea sp. GTDB lineage: Bacteria > Pseudomonadota > Gammaproteobacteria > Burkholderiales > Rhodocyclaceae > Zoogloea. The sequence continues at coordinate 6,778 of JAEUNV010000468.1, read as the reverse complement.
GATTCAGGATCTTCTGACCCTGTCTGCGCTGGAAGCTGACGAGCCGATCCGTCATGAGGAGGCTGTCGATGTGGCAGCGCTGCTTGAAGAGGTACAGCAGGAGGCGCAGGTTGTGTCCGCCGGCCGGCACGTCATCGAACTCGAATGCGCCACCCATGCGTGCTTGCTCGGAAACGCAAAGGAACTCTACAGTGCCTTTGCCAACCTGGCCATAAACGCCGTGCGCTATACCCCGGCAGGTGGCCATATCCACATCAGCTGGCGGCAGCGCGGTTCGGTAGTGGAATATGCAGTGAAAGACGACGGGATTGGTATTGCCCCGGAACACATTCCCCGTCTCACTGAACGCTTCTATCGGGTTGACCGGGGACGCTCCCGGGAAACCGGTGGCACGGGCCTCGGGCTGGCCATCGTGAAGCACGTCCTGAGCCGCCACCAGGGCGATCTGTTGATTGAAAGCAAGCCCGCGATGGGCAGCACCTTCACTGCCTGCTTCCCCGCCCGCCGTCTCGTGGCTTGACGGCGGAGAAGACGTTCAGGTGGCGATTATCTCGTAGGTGGCTTGATCAAAGTTGGTTCCCCTCGCCACCAATGAGGTGAGACGAATCTGGCGTGATTCGCCGGAATGAAGTTCGAGAGTGCGATCAGCATGGAACCAGCCACCGGGCAGCACGATCGTTGCCGGCGCACGCATGGCGGCGATTTCCGGCAGCAGGAAGCCCTGGGCGTAAGGTTCGAACTTGCTGACGTTCACACCCGTTCCCCGCACGGCCACCGTTGATGGAAGGCCGGCCAGCAAGTGGATTCCGGCCATCAGCGTGCCGTCGGGTTCATACATCAGCCAGCTCACCTGGCCGAGCAGATACTGGTTGCCATCGCCGGGCTTGATCCCGACTAGCTGGTGATGCTCGATACGCTGACCCGGATGTTTGCGTTGCAGCCTGAATCCCGAAACCGAATGATCGACGGTGTTCCATTCGTCGAGGTGAAAACCCCGGTGCCTCACCTCGGCCTCGACATCGACAATGGGGGGCGTTTCGTCATCCACCCGGGCGCCGAAGGTGATCACATTGAGGTCGTGGCGGCTGTCCATGGTCTGGTGCCGGTTGGGAGGGTCGAACTCACGTCCCGACACCAGCAGGCCGATGGCTTCCCAGTCGGTGCTGATCATGTTGCCCCCCTTCTTACTACGCCGGGGGAAGCGCCGGCCAGCGGCAGACATGCCCCACGGCCGGTAGAGTGAAACCAGCAGGCGGGCGCAGGCGGGCTGGGAGCAGTCGTCGCCCAGGCCCAGGGACGCGGGTGTGGTGCCCTGCTTGAATTCGGCCAGCATCGCCTTGATCTGTGCGGCCAGACGATGGCCGTCGAATCGCCGCATGCCGGGCCGGCTGCCGATCAATGCAATCGGCCGGAGGCCATGATCTTCAGTCAGATCAAGGCCATAGGCACGTGCATCGTCCTTCTCCCATTCGCTCTGCATGATGCAGTAGGGTGCAAAGCGCTGAGCCCAGCGACAAATCCAGTTCAGCTCGCGCTGGTTTCGGCCATAGGGGTTGGTCAGGTCCACCAACAGTAGGGCGATGTAAGCTTCGTCCGGGCTCTGGGCCTTCCAGGTGTTGTTGAGGGGGTCGATGACGCGGCTGTGGGCGACGCCCGTCCGCTCGGCTTCCAGATAGGCCGCATGCACCGCCTTCCAGGCGCCCTGCGGTTCGGCCCGATGGGCGCGAAAATATTCGACAATAACCTGCCCCAGATACTGGATACGACGCTGGGCCAGCAGGGGCCACTGGGCGCGGAACTCGTCGCTGCCGGCGCCCCCTTCGCCAAGGCGGGCATAGGCTGTGCTGAGAGCGGTCCACAGACGAACCACCTGACGAAGGGTGGAGTCTTCCGCGCTGTCGGGCGGGAGAGGGTGGGCCGCGTAGCGGGACGACATCTCGTGCTGAACGAAGGTGATCGTCTGGCGAGCCGATTCGAGAACCTCAAGCTGCTCTTCCGGCCCCAGCGGGCTGGCCAAAAGGCCCTCAAGCATGCGCACGAGGGTGGCGTGACTCTCGGTGGCATTCAGGGTGTGGAGATTTCTCAGCAGCTTGCGGTATTGCTCCACGCTGCGCAGGTCGGTGTAATTCTGGGGGATGTCCGTCATGGGGCTGTCCTCGGGTTTCAGCCTGAAAGGTGCTCGGCAACGGCATTGCGTATGGCCAGAGCAAGACGGGCATCATCCACCTTGGGTGCGGGTGAGCTTCCATTCTTGCGTTGGGGTTGACCCCACACGGGCTGAGGAAAGTGGCGGTCGTCAAGGTAGCGCGGGATGACGTGCCAGTGCAGGTGGGGTACTGCATTGCCAAAACTGGCCAGATTGACCTTTTCAGGCCGGAAGCACTCCCGTACCGCGACCTCGACCGCCATCAGTATGTTGAAGCAGTGCCGTTGCTCGGCTGGCGAAAGATCACTCATCTCCGCGACGTGCTCCGTCCAGACGAGGCGGCAGTAGCCAGGGTAATCCGGATCGTCTACACGGATCACCCGGCAGCTCGCATCGTGCCAGAGCACATTCTCCCATTCGGGAAAGCACAGGGGGCAGTCTTTCGGGGCGCTTGTCGGCATGGATGTTTCGACCCGGGTTGGCGGTATCCGTTGATTTTAGCCCGGATACATCTTAATTTTTCACCAGAGGGAGGATGTGACGTAATTCATAGAAATTGAAATTCCCGGTAATTTTCGCGTTTCTATTCAGGTGCTTTCCCGGGAGATTGAAATGGTGTCCGCCGGCCCTAGGTCCACCGGCTCACCGTCCTCCAAGAGCAGCAAGGTTCCCGGGGGGATGGTGGTCCAGTTTTCGTTGTCGGTCAGCGGTGTGGTGGCCACGACCACCACCCGGTCCGCGGGGGAGGTCAGCTCGCGGAAATCCACGGTGATGTCCTGATCCTTCAGGTGCGCCTGGTCAAAGGGCGCCTTGCGCACGATGTAAGCGAGACGGGAGGTGCAATGGGCAAACAGGCAGGTGCCATTGGAGAGCAGGAAATTGAACTCGCCATGACGGCCGATATCGGCCGCGATGCGTCGGATGGCGGCGAAAAGTGCGGCCCGGTCTGGCTCCCCGTCGGGAAACTCCCGATTGAGGGTTTCCAGCAAGTGACAGAATGCCCGCTCGGAGTCGGTCTGCCCCACCGGCTGAAAATCACCGTGCAGCGCGGGGGTAAAGTTCAGCAGGTTGCCGTTGTGGGCGAACACCCAATACCGTCCCCACAATTCCCTCTGGAAAGGATGGGTGTTTTCCAGACTGACAAAACCCTGCGTGGCCTTGCGGATATGGGCGATGACGTTGAGGGAGCGGATCGGGTAACTGCGTACCAGCTCGGCCACCGGCGAATGAGCACTGGCCTTCGGATCGAGGAAGACCCGCACGCCACGCCCCTCGAAGAAGGCAATGCCCCAGCCGTCACCGTGCACATCCGTCAGTCCCCCGCGGGCCTGGAAGCCGGCGAAGGAAAAACAGATGTCGGTAGGTGTATTGCAGTTCATCCCGAGTAGCTGGCACATGTTCCTTTGACATCTCCTGTGGCTGGCAACCGCTCCCGCAGTCACAATTAACCCTCTTCGGGTGCAGCCCTCAGGCAAGGCACCCACGTCAATCCGGAATTTTCCCGCAAGGGGTTCAGCATGACAAACGCCACCATAGCCGAATACGCTGACCGGATCGCTGCCGCAGGTCGCCTCCTGTCTGCCGCCAAGCGCATCCTGTTCATCACCGGGGCCGGCCTTTCCGCCGATTCGGGCCTTCCCACCTATCGGGGTGTCGGTGGCCTTTACGAAGGCGCCCTCACCGATGTGGGTCTGCCCATTGAGCAGGCCCTCTCCGGGGAGGTTTTCCGATCGCGACCCGACATCACCTGGCGCTACCTGTCCCAGATCGAATCCAGCTGCCGCGGTGCCCGGCCCAATGCCGGGCATTACGCGATTGCGCGACTTGAAGCGCTCCATGGCAAGGTCACCACCCTCACCCAGAATGTGGATGGCTTTCACCTGGAGGCGGGCTCCAGGGATGTCATCGAAATGCATGGCACCCTGCGTCGGTTGCGCTGCCTGGACTGTGGCCGGGTCCGTCAGGTGGACAACTACGCGGGCCTGTCGATTCCACCGGAATGTCCCCATTGCGGGGGTTTGCTGCGGCCCGATGTGGTGCTGTTCGGCGAGAGCCTTCCCGACCAGGCCGTGCATCGTTTTCAGACTGTACTGGCGGCCGGGCCGGATCTGATCTTCACGGTCGGTACCGGCAGTGCCTTTCCTTACATTGCGGGGCCGGTCTTGTGGGCCTTGGAAAACGGTGTCCCGACCATCGAGATCAACCCGGGAAGCACGCCGGTCAGCGAGCGGGTCGATGTTCGCCTGCGCCTGCGCGCAGCGGAAGCCCTTCCGGCCATTCTTGATGCCGCCGGCTATTCCCTGGACAACGGCCGCGACGCGTGAGAGGGTGTGAATAAATCTAATGCGCAGCCCGATTTCGTCCCACCGCTGCTGCAGTCCGATGGCTGTTTCGCTGCAGCGCCGCAAAGCCTAGAATCGTAAGCTTTTTCTGCCCGGCTCCCGGCATGGATCTACCCCGCCTGCTTACCCAGCTCGATGACACCCTCCTGGGCGAGTTGTTCTCGGCCAGCGCCCTCAACCGCGCCAGGACTTACGTGGGCCGGGTGCGTCACATCGAGATGGCCGGCAACCAGCTTCAGGCTCAGGTGCAGGGGACCGAAGCGGTCCCCTACCGGGTCACGGTGCGGATCGAACGGCGGGAGTTCTTCGGTCAGAGCAGCATTGAGCTGGCCACCCGCTGCACCTGTCCTGTCGGCAACCGCTGCAAGCATGCCGCCGCTCTCATTCTCGCTGCCCGCCGGCCGGGTGCCCTGGTGGACAAGCCCCGTGCCGAAATCCTCGCTTGGGCGCGGGGCCTGCGTGAGCGGATCGACAAGGCGGGCAGGGCCAGGAAGGCCGCGGCACCCAAGGAAGCCATCTTCTACCTGTGTTCGGTGATCAGCCTGCCCACGGGTGACGAGATGGAGTTCAGCCTGCTCAAGGCCAGGGTGGGTGCCGATGGGGGGCTCAGCAGTGTGGCCGCGGAGTGGTCCAACTACGAGCAGGCGCTGCTGCGTCCGCCTGCCTTCGTGCGCGACGATGACCTCAATGTGTTCCGTCTGTTGCGCGAGGCCAACCGGCGCACCGGCGGGTATGGCTGGCCCCACCTCAGCGGCACGCCCGGCCTGACGCTGCTGGAAGCTGCGTTGGCCACCGGCCGAGCCTACCTGGAGGCGGATGGCAGTGGCCGGGTTTCGCCCCTGCGCGGCGGGTCGTCGCGCCCGGGTGCTCTGGAATGGGTGCCTGGCGCCAACGGCATCAAGGCGCGGGTGATCACCGAACCGGCCGCCGCCCTGGTGATCCGCACCGATCCCCTGGCCTACGTGGACCCGGTACAAGGGGAGGTTGGCCGGATCGTGCTGGAGGATGGGGCCGTGATCGGCGAACTGCTGACCCTCCCACCCCTCGCCCCGGCCGAACTGCCGGTGATCGCCAACGCCCTGGCCGAGGTGGCGCCGGCCCTGCCCTCGCCCCAGGGGCAACGCGCCGCCGAACTCCCCCTGGTGTCACTCCCCTGCCGTCCCGTCCTCACTCTGGCCTCCCTTTTCTGCTGGAGCTGGCGCAAGCACCGGGGCTACGAGGCCGATTTCGGTGGCCACGAGTACGACGTGGCCACCCCCGTGTTCACCTACGGCGATGCCCTGTTCGAACCCGGTGCCACCAGCGAGCTGGCCAGTCTGCCCGATGGTCGTGCCGTCCGCGTTCAGCGTGACCTCGCCACCGAGGAGGCCGCCTGGAAGGCCTTTCTGGGCGTCGGTTTCCAGCCCCTCAAGCGCGGCTGGCTGATCAGTCCCGGTACCGTTGCGGAAGGTTTCTACGGTCTCGAGAGCGAAGCCCACTGGATTCACTTCTTCTCGCTGGTCGCCCCCGAGCTGCGTGCCGCCGGCTGGCACATCGATTGCCCCAAGGACTTCCGCCACCGGGTGCTGGTGGCCAGTGGCTGGGAGGTCAAGGTCGAGGAAAGTGACGAAGGCTGGTTCGAAGTCTCCCTCGGTGTCGAGGTGGATGGGCGTCGGGTGGATCTGGCGCCCATGCTCCACGCCGTCTTCCGCCAGGATCCGCGCTGGCTCGACCCCAAGCAGATCGACGGCATTCCCGACAGCGCCCAGGTGGTGGTGCAGCTTGAGGATGGTGATCGCGTGGCCCTGGCGGCCGAGCGCGTAAAGCCCATTGCCCACAATCTGGTGGATCTCTTCGACACCCCTTCCAGCACCCTCAAGGTGTCCCGATTCGACGCCCCGCGCCTGGCGGACGTGCTTGGAGACGGCTGGCGCGCCGAAGGCCTGGCGAGCCTCGAAAACTGGATCCAGCGCATCCGTGGTGTCGGGCAGATCAAGGCGGTGGCCGCACCCAAGGGCTTTGCCCTTGATCTGCGCCCCTACCAGCTCGACGGTCTGGCCTGGCTCCAGCATCTGCGCAAGCACGAGCTGGGTGGCATCCTGGCCGACGACATGGGCCTCGGCAAGACCGCCCAGACCCTCGCCCACCTGCTCACCGAGAAGCGCGGCCGGCGCCTGGGCAAGCCGGCCCTGGTGGTGCTGCCCACCTCCCTGGTGTTCAACTGGCAGCGGGAGGCCGAGCGCTTCGCCCCCGATCTCAAGGTGCTCAGCCTGCGGGGTGCGGGCCGCGCCGAGGCCTTCGCGAAGATCCC
>JAEUNV010000589.1 GCA_016790385.1 Zoogloea sp. | reverse complement strand
CCGCCGCCACGCCCACCGCTTCACGGTGATCGTGCCCCGGGTGCGTTGCGGCACCCTCGCCGAGGTGCTCGAACAGGCCATCGAAGCGGCCAAGCCGGCCCACACCCTGCACCAGCTGTGCTGGGTGGATGCCGGCTTCCGGGTCGGCAGCGCCAGCCTGGTGGGCATCTCCCACCTGGGCGCGGTGGAGCGGGCCGAGCCGGCCGTCCTGGGCAAGGCCACGCTCTCCACCTTCACCACCCTCCACCGTGGCCGTCGTGAAGACCGCTACCCGTATTTCAAACCCATGAACCCATGGGAGGCATCGCCATGAGCACCCCCACCGCCGCCGAAATCTTCACCCCCCTGGACGATCTCGATCCGGCCACCCCCGGTGACCCGTTCACCCGCCTGCGCTACAGCTATGGGCAGCTCCTGGGGGCGGAGGACTTCACCACCGAGCAGCGATACTTCCTGCTGCGCAGCCGCCTGCACAACGCCGCCCTGCACGGCTTTGGCACCGTGTGGGGGCTGAAGGTCGGCAGCCAGGAAAACGAGACCGCCCTCACCCTCACCTGCGACACGGGCCTCGCCATCGACCCCCTGGGGCGCGAGGTGTATGTGCCGCAGAAAGTCTGCCTGGACATCACCGGGCTGGCGGCCACGCACTTCTGGGGCGACCTCGCGGCACCGCCGCCGGCCCCCGGAGCCGAAGCCGGGGCCGACTCGCCCCTGCGCCGGGTTTACGTGGTGCTGCGCTACCGGGCCTGCCTCACCGAACAGGTGCCGGCCATCACCCAGCCCTGCTCCGGCCAGGACGCCGGTCTGGCCCCCTCGCGGGTGCTCGACGGCTACCGCCTGTGCCTGGAAGCCACGGCGCCGGATCTCACCGGCCTGCCCGTGCGCGACATCACCGCCCGCGCCAACCCGCCGGCAGATCTCCGCACCCGTCTGCTCGAACACATCATCGACCCCGATACCCCACCCCCGGCCCGCCTGTGGAGCGGTGCCGACGACGCACCGCTGCTCCTTGCCGTGCTCGACCTGGAGCCGGTGGGCACGCCCGTCGAACGGGTGAAGCTCTCCGGCGCCATCGACAACAGCGTGCGCGCCCTGCTGCCCGCCGTACAGAGCGTGGCCGATCTGGCCCTGGGCATCCATCTGGAGGCGGCCGGCGGAATGCCGCGTTTCCAGGCCGGGCGGCTGCAAAGCCGCGCCGGCGAGGGCGCCGACGCGGCGCGCAGCTTCATCGAGATCGCCACCACACGGCCCCTGATGGCGGCCAGCGTGGCACCCGGTTCGGTGCGCGTGCTGCGCTTCGATGAGGCCAACAAGCAATGGATGCCCGTCCCGGTCGCCAGCCAGACCCCCTCCGCCACGGGTCTCTCCCTGGTGATCGATGAAGTCCTCCCGCCCGGCGCACCGGTGCAGGTGTACCTGCTTGGCACCGGTGCGGAAGCCCTCCTCGACACCACGGGCCAGGCACTGGCCGGCGCCATCGGCGAGGTCGTGCCCCCCGGCACGGGCAGGGATGCCTGCCTCTTCGCCATTCACCCCACCACCGCCTGAGCCGGAGGCCGAGATGAGCACAAACATGTGGAAGAAGATGGATGCCGGCCTGCTGACCATGGTCGCCAAGGTTGCCCGCAACGAACCCCTCAGCGCTGCGGACGAAGCCTCCATCGCCGATTTTCTGAAGGATTTCACCGGCAACGCGGTGGACGCCGGCTTAGCCGGCGGGCCGACCGGCGATGTGCGCGGCAGCAACAACCTGCGCCGCACCAACTGGTTCAACGGCCGCTACCTCACCGCCGAAGCCCTGTCGCGTCAGGACGTGTATTTCGACACCCGGGCGCGGCTGGCCGCCCATGCC
>JAEUNV010000552.1 GCA_016790385.1 Zoogloea sp. | reverse complement strand
CGAGGGCATCCGCATGGCCATGGGCCAGCTCTCCGGCGTGCCCCACGTGGCCGTCTTCGACACCGCCTTCCACCAGACACTGCCGCCCTACGCCTACCTCTACGGCCTGCCCTACGACCTGTACAAGCAGGAAGGCATCCGCCGCTACGGCTTCCACGGCACCTCCCACCGTTACGTCTCCCTGAAGGCCGCCGAAGTCGTCCAGCGCCCCCTCGGCGAGCTCGAGGTGGTGTCCTGTCACCTGGGCATCGGTGCCTCCCTGTGCGCCATCGACCATGGCCGCTCGGTGGATACCACCATGGGCATGACCCCCACCGACGGCCTGATCATGCCCAGCCGCTCCGGCAGCATCGACCCGGCGGTGATGATCCACCTGATGCAGCAGCACGGCATGTCGCCGGAGGAACTTTCCAGCCTGATCAACACCGGCAGCGGCCTGAAGGGCATTTCGGGCATCTCCAGCAACATCCACGACATCGAGACCGCCGCCAGCAACGGCCATCACCGCGCCCTGCTGGCCCACAAGGCCTTCTGCTATCAGGTGCGCAAGAACATCGGCGCCTACGTGGCGGCCATGGGCGGCATCGACGTGCTGGCCTTTACCGGCGACGTGGGCGAGACCAGCGCCACCGTGCGCAGCCTGGCCTGCCAGGGGCTCGGCTACATGGGCATCAAGCTCGACGAGGAGAAGAACCGCAATCTCAGCCTGGTCGGCTCCCACGCCATCATCTCCGCTGACGATTCCCCGGTCACCATTCTCGTCATCACCAACGACGATGAGCGCCTGGTGGCCTGGGAAACCCTGCGCGCCATCGAGCGCAACCAGCTGCTCCTTGAAGCCCGTGCCGAAGAAGCCCCGGCCATTCCCATCGAAATCTCGGCTCATCACGTGCATCTGTGCCAGGCCGACGTGGACAAGCTTTTCGGCCCCGGCCATCAGCTGACCCCCGAGCACGAGCTGTCCCAGCCCGGCCAGTTCGCCTGCGCCGAGAAGGTGCACCTGGTCGGCCCCAAGGGGCGCATCGCCAACGTGCGGGTTCTTGGCCCGACCCGCAAGGAAACCCAGGTGGAGATCGCCATGACCGAGCAGTTCAAGGTCGGCATCCAGCCCCCCATCCGGGAATCGGGCGACCTGGTGAATACCCCGGGCATCACCCTCGAAGGCCCGGCCGGCAGCACCACCATCGAGCGGGGCGTGATCTGCGCCCAGCGCCACATCCACATGACCCCCGAAGACGCCCTGCGTTTCCGTGTGCGCGACAAGTACATCGTCCGCGTGCGCATCGAGGGCGAGCGCGAGCTGATCTTCGGCGACGTGGTGGTACGCGTGAATCCCGCCTACAGGCTTGCGATGCACATCGACACCGATGAAGGCAACGCGGCCAACATCCGCACCGGGATGCAGGGGTTCATTGAGGAGATCCAGAGCCGGCATTGACGGTCGGGGGCTCAGCCCCTGTCCGGCGCGACGGGGCGGCTTTGGCCGCCCCGTTTGCGTTGGGGCGCCTTGCCGTGCATGGCCAGCGATGCTGGAAGGCGGGAGTAAAAGCAAAAAGGCCGGTTCCCTGGGGAACCGGCCTTTTTGCCAATCGGGTGGTGCTCATGGGCAGGATTGAACTGCCGACCTCTCCCTTACCAAGGGAGTGCTCTGCCACTGAGCTACATGAGCGATATCCCGTTGAAACCCGCCGGCGTGGCGCCCGCGGGAAGGGAAACTGGAGCGGCAGAAGAGTCTCGAACTCTCGACCTCAACCTTGGCAAGGTTGCGCTCTACCAACTGAGCTACTGCCGCAACGAACGGTTTGTATTGCTGGCGCGTGTTGCGTGCGCCTTGTCCGAAGGGCGGCACTATACATGAAACCCGTGATTTGGGGAGGCTCCGATTGAAAAATTTCATTCTCCGTCGGGCCGGGGGTGGGCGCCATGGTCCCGTCGGGTTGCAAATGTCCTTGTATTACAAGGCTGTATCCGGGGAAGACGGAGCCCGTGGGTCCATCTTTGGTGCAGGGCTGCCACGGAACGCCGTGTTTCCGTGCATGAAACTCTGTCCCCTGAAGCTAAATCCTTGATTTTTCGTGTCGTCGGCACTTGGCACAGCTCCTGCTTCTCATGAAGAAACTTTTTTTCATTCGGTGCAAACAGGAGCGATGTCCCATGAAGATCCAGCCAAGCAGTCCGGCCGCCCCGGCCGTGCATGTCATCCGCCACGGAGGGTGCCATGAAGTGGATTAGCGCAATCATCAAGCCCTTCAAGCTCGACGAGGTGCGCATGGCCCTCAACGCCGTCGGTGTGCAAGGGCTCACCGTCAGCGATGTGAAGGGTTTCGGGCGCCAGAAGGGGCACACCGAACTCTACCGGGGTGCCGAGTACGTGGTGGACTTCCTGCCCAAGGTGAAGATCGAGGTCGCCGTTCAGGACGACATGCTCGACACCGCCATTACCGCCATCGAAGAGGCCGCCGCCACGGGCAAGATCGGGGACGGAAAGATCTTCGTCTTCGACCTCCTGCGTGCTGTTCGAATCCGCACCCGCGAGTCCGGCACGGCCGCCATCTGAGGAGAGACCGATGAAACGTCTGCTTGCTTTCGCCCCCGTACTTCTTGCCGCCCTGTTCTCGACCCCGGGCTGGGCCGACGGCGCACCACCCGCACCGGTGCCCAACAAGGGCGACACCGCCTGGTTGATCACCGCCACCCTGCTGGTGGTGATGATGGCCACCCCGGGCCTGGGCCTGTTCTACGGCGGCATGGTCCGCGCCAAGAACATGCTGTCGGTGCTGATGCAGACCCTGGTGATCTTCTGTCTGCTCGGTGTGCTGTGGGCCGTGTATGGCTACAGCCTGGCCTTCACCGACGGCAATGCCTTCATCGGCGGCTTCGACAAGCTGTTCATGAAGGGGGTGACGCCCGAGACGGTGGTGGCCACCTTCAGCAAGGGCGTGGTGCTGCCCGAA
>JAEUNV010000539.1 GCA_016790385.1 Zoogloea sp. | reverse complement strand
CATCGACGACCGGCCGCTGGCCGTGCTGGACGCCTCGGCGCTGTATTCGCCCGAACACCGCGACAGCCAGATGCTGGTGTTCCAGATGGTCATCGAGAAGGCCCGCCTGATCGAGGACGCCTTTGCCTTCTACAGCCTGCGCGACCACTGGATCCTCCAGCTCGGCCGCACGCCCGAGCTGATGAATGTGCATACCGACTACCTGCTGGCCTTCGACGATGCGGGCATGTTCGTCGGCGGCAACCGCCGCGCCCGCCAGGAACTCCTGGCCCGCCCGGGGCGGCTCATCCAGCGCGTCTCCGACCTGTTCGAATGCTCGGCCACCGACCTGCTGGCCGCCGCCCACGCCCGCCCCGGCCAGGCCATTCCGCTGCGGGTGCTGGACAGCGGCGAACGCATCTTCGGTCTGCTGCGGGCACCGGATGTGCGACGCCACAGCGTTCCGGCCGTGGAGCGGGACACCCATGACCTCAACGGGTGCAGCGAGGCCAGGGGCTTCGGGCATCTGGCCACCGGTGACTCCCGGGTGCGCACCAACGTGCAGCGCGCCCTCAAGGTGGCCAACCGGGACATCCCCGTGATGCTCCTGGGCGAGACCGGCACCGGCAAGGAAGCCTTCGCCAAGGCCGTTCACGATTGCAGCAGCCGCCACAAGCAGCCCTTCGTGGCCCTCAACTGCGCGGCGATTCCGGAAAGCCTGATCGAGAGTGAGCTGTTCGGCTATCGGGACGGCGCCTTTACCGGTGCCCGCGCCAAAGGCGCCCGGGGCAAGATCGTGCAGTCCGACCAGGGCACCCTGTTCCTGGACGAAATCGGCGACATGCCCCTGGTGCTGCAAAGCCGGCTGCTGCGGGTGTTGGCGGAAGGCGAGGTTCAGCCCCTTGGCGCCGAACAGCCCATCCCGGTTAAGCTGCACATCATCTGTGCCACCCACCAGAACCTGCCAGCCCTCGTCGAGGATGGGCGCTTCCGGGAGGATCTCTACTACCGGCTCAACGGCGCGGTCTTCATCCTGCCGCCCCTGCGTGAGCGGGAGGACATCGGCGAGGTGATCGACCGGGTGCTGGCCGAGGAGATCCGGGCCATGGGCCGGGACGGTCTGCGCCTCGCCCCGGAGACCCGCGACGCCCTGATGCACCACGGCTGGCCGGGCAACATCCGCCAGCTCCGTCACGCCATGCGCTACGCCTGCGCCATCTGCGACAGCAATCTGCTGCACACGGCCCATTTCCCGCCCGATCTGTTCTTCGGCCCGCGACTGGGCGGGCCGCGCCCGCAGCGGGAAGAGGCTCCCGCCCTGCCCTCGCCGGCATCGATGAGGCTGCCGTCGGACAGCGACATCCCTCCGCTCAAGGAGAAGGATCTGCGCCTGCGCGAGCGCATGCTCGAGACCCTGCGCCGCAATCAATGGCAGGTCACGGTGTCGGCCCAGGCGCTGGGCATGTCCCGGGCCACCTTCTACCGCAAGCTTGCCCGCCTCAACATCGTCCCCCCCAATCGCCGCGATTTCTAGCGCGCATCACGCCCACGAAAAAACGGGCGGCTCGCTTTGAGTCGCCCG
>JAEUNV010000508.1 GCA_016790385.1 Zoogloea sp. | reverse complement strand
TCGCCCGTGAACAAAGACTGAAACCGGAGCCCACCGCATGTCCATGAACCGCCGGGATTTCCTCCAGGTGCTGGCCGTCGCTGCGGCCGGTGGCCTGAGCCTCCACAGCAATCCGTCAGAGGCCGCCAAGGCCGCCGCACGGATGTACGATCTGCCGCGCTTCGGCAACGTCAGCCTGCTGCACATGACCGACTGTCATGCCCAGTTACTGCCCATCCATTTCCGCGAGCCGGACGTCAATCTGGGCGTCGGCCCGATGGCCGGCCAGGTGCCTCACCTGGTGGGTGAAAAGCTGCTGCGCCACTTCGGCATCCGCCCGGGCACGCCGGAGGCCCACGCCTTTACCTATCTCGATTTCGTCAAGGCCGCCAAAACCTACGGCAAGGTCGGCGGCTTCGCCCATCTCGCCACCCTGGTCAAGCAGCTAAAGGCCAGCCGCCCGGGCTCGCTGCTGCTCGACGGCGGCGACACCTGGCAGGGCTCCGGCCTGGCCCTATGGACCAATGCCCAGGACATGGTGGACGCCTGCAAGGCGCTGACTGTGGACGTGATGACCCTGCACTGGGAAGCCACCTATGGCGAAGCGCGGGTCAAGGAAATCGAAGAGAAGGACTTCAAAGGCACGGTGGACATCGTTGCCCAGAACATCAAGACCGCCGACTTCGGCGACCCGGTGTTCAAGCCCTACGTCATCCGCAACATCAATGGCGTGGCGGTGGCCATCATCGGCCAGGCCTTCCCCTACACCCCCATCGCCAACCCCCGCTGGCAGGTGCCCAACTGGAGCTACGGCATCCAGGACGACAACCTCCAGAAGGTGGTTGACGAAGCCCGCGCCGCCGGCGCCCAGGCGGTGGTGGTGCTGTCTCACAACGGCATGGACGTGGACCTGAAAATGGCCAGCCGCGTCCGTGGGGTCGACGCCATCCTCGGTGGCCACACCCACGACGGCGTGCCCGCACCGGTGATCGTGAAGAACGCCGGCGGCCAGACCCTGGTGACCAACGCCGGCTCCAATGGCAAGTACCTGGGCGTGCTCGACCTGGAAGTGAAGGGCGGCAAGGTCACCGACTTCCGCTACAAGCTGCTGCCGGTTTTCGCCAACCTGATCCCCGCCGACCCGGCGATGGACGCACTCATCAAGAAGATGCGCGCTCCCTACGAGGGCAAGCTGGCCGAGAAGCTCGCCGTCAGCGAAGGCCTGCTGTACCGCCGTGGCAACTTCAACGGTTCCTGGGACCAGCTCATCCTCGATGCCCTGCTGGCCGAGAAGAATGCCGAGATCGCCTTCTCCCCCGGCTTCCGCTGGGGCACCAGCCTGCTGCCCGGCGACACCATCCGCATGGAGCACCTGCTCGACCAGACCGCCATCACCTACCCCTGGACCACGGTGACGATGATGACCGGCGAGCAGATCAAGACCGTGCTCGAGGACGTCTGCGACAATCTCTTCAACCCCGACCCCTACTACCAGCAGGGCGGTGACATGGTCCGGGTGGGGGGCCTTGAGTACGCCTGCGACCCGATGGGCCGCATGGGGGGTCGCATCACCGACATGCGCCTTCACGGCAAACCCCTGGAAGCCGGCAAGACCTACAAGGTCGCGGGCTGGGCACCGGTATCGGAAGAGGCCGCCAAGGCGGGGGGCGAAGCCGTCTGGGATCTCGTGGCCCGGTACCTGAAGGGCCAGAAGGTTATCCGCGCCCGCCCCCTCAATCTGCCCGCGCTCAAGGGCATGGCGGGCAACCCCGGCATGGCATGAGGAGAACGACAATGGCCCGCAGCAGACTCTCCCTCCCTCCCTGGCTGCGCGCCATTGTCGCCTTTGCCCTGGTGGCTGCCGGCAGCCTGATGCTGACCGAGCCCGCCGTCGCCCAGACGCTCAAACCCGTCCGTGTCTCGGAGCATGCCTGGTATGTACTCGGTGACCCCGGCATGGCCTCTGCGGCCAACCAGGGCTTCAACAGCAATGCCGGTTTCGTCGTCACCCGGGACAGCGTGATCGTCATCGACGCCCTTGGCACGCCCCCCCTGGGTGACGCGCTGTTGGCCGCCATCCGCGGGGTCAGCAACAAGCCGGTGAAACGAGTCATCCTGACCCACTACCACGCCGACCACTTCTACGGTCTGGCCGCCTTCAAGGCACTTGGGGCCGAAGTGTGGGCCCATGAAGCCGGTCAGGAATACTTCGGCAGCGGCGAGGCGGCCGCCCGCCTGGAGCAGCGCCGGAAAGACCTGTTTCCCTGGGTGGACGAAAACACACGTCTGATCCAGGCCGACCGATGGCTCAAGGGTGACACCCGCTTCGAAGAGGGCGGACTGCACTTTCGCATCAACATTCTCGGCCCGGCCCACGCCCCCGAAGACCTGGTGCTGACCGTGGAAGAAGACGGCGTGGTGTTCTGCGGCGACATCCTGTTTGCCGGGCGCATTCCCTTTGTCGGCAACGCCGACAGCAAGCGCTGGCTGGCAGCCATCGACACCCTGGTGGCGCTCAAGCCCAAGGTGCTGGTCACCGGCCACGGCAGCCACTCCACCAACGCCGCGGCCGACCTCCGCCTGACCCGCGACTACCTGCTCTACCTGCGGGAGCAGATGGGCAAAGCGGTGGAAGACATGGTGCCCTTTGAAGAAGCCTATGCCCGCACCGACTGGAGCCGCTACAGCAAGGTGCCCGCCTTCGAGGCCGCCAACCGCATCAA
>JAEUNV010000499.1 GCA_016790385.1 Zoogloea sp. | reverse complement strand
GCCGCCGAAGAGCAGGGCGTGTCGCAGGACAAGCTGTCCGGGACCATCCAGAACGACATCCTCAAGGAGTTCATGGTCCGCAACACCTATATCTACCCGCCGACGCCGTCGATGAAGATCATCGCTGATATCTTCAATTACACGTCGACCCACATGCCCAAGTTCAACAGCATCTCGATCTCGGGCTATCACATCCAGGAAGCCGGTGCCAATCAGGCCATCGAGCTGGCCTTCACCCTGGCTGACGGTGTCGAATACGTGCGCACCGGCATCAAGTCCGGCATGGACGTGGACACCTTCGCCGGCCGCCTGTCCTTCTTCTGGGCGGTGGGCATGAACTTCTACCTGGAGATCGCGAAGATGCGCGCCGCGCGCATGCTGTGGTGGCGCCTGATGAAGCAGTTCGAGCCGAAGAGCCAGAAGTCCATGATGCTGCGCACCCACAGCCAGACCTCCGGCTGGTCGCTCACCGAGCAGGATCCTTACAACAACGTGGTCCGCACCACCATCGAAGCCATGGCGGCCGTGTTCGGTGGAACCCAGTCCCTGCATACCAACGCCCTGGACGAAGCCATCGCACTGCCCACCGAGTTCTCGGCGCGCATCGCCCGCAACACCCAGATCATCATCCAGGAAGAGACCCACATCACCAGCGTGGTGGATCCGTGGGCCGGCTCGTACATGATGGAAAAGCTCACCCAGGACATGGCCGACAAGGCCTGGGCTCTGATCGAGGAGATCGAGGCCATGGGCGGCATGACCAAGGCGGTCGAGTCCGGCTGGGCCAAGATGAAGGTCGAGGAGTGCGCCGCCGACAAGCAGGCCCGCATTGACTCCGGCAAGGACGTGATCGTCGGCGTGAATAAGTACAAGCTCGCCAAGGAAGATCCGATCGAGATCCTCGATATCGACAACCATGCCGTGCGTGACGCCCAGGTCGCCCGTCTGGCCAAGATCCGCGCCACCCGCGATGGCGCCGCGGTCACCGCGGCCCTGGCCGCCCTGACCGAATGCGCCCGGAGCGGTGAAGGCAACCTGCTTGATCTGGCCGTGAAGGCGGTGCGTCTGCGTGCCACCGTCGGTGAAATCTCCGATGCGCTGGAAGAGGTCTTCGGCCGCTACCGCGCCAACCCCCAAGCCGTCACCGGCATCTACAACGCCGTGGTTGAAGGCGACGACGACTGGCAGGCCCTCAAGTCCGACATCGAAGCCTTTGTGGCTGAAGAAGGTCGTCGTCCCCGCATCATGATCGCCAAGCTGGGCCAGGATGGTCATGACCGGGGCTCCAAGGTGGTGGCGTCGGCCTTTGCCGACCTGGGCTTCGACATCGACATCGGCCCCCTCTTCCAGACGCCGGAAGAGGCCGCCCGTCATGCCATCGAGAACGACGTCCATGCCGTGGGCTGTTCCAGCCTCGCCGCCGGTCACAAGACTCTCGTGCCGGCCATCATCAACGCCCTCAAGGCGCAGGGTGCCGACGACATCATCACCTTCGTCGGGGGCGTGATTCCGGCCCAGGACTACGACGCGCTCTACGCCGCCGGTGCCAAGGGCATCTTTGGCCCGGGCACGCCGATCCAGACCTCGGCGCGGGAAGTCCTCAAGCAGATCCGCGCGGCCCGCAAGG
>JAEUNV010000466.1 GCA_016790385.1 Zoogloea sp. | reverse complement strand
CATCGAGGATATCCCTGTCAAAAACAAAGGCGCAGAATACGCGCTGGTAATTTTTCAGGGCGTGGTACAGGGCTGCATGATCGAAGTCGCGCAGGTCGCGACGAAACCAGACAAGGGCGGAGGACATGGACGTCAGAACGGGAGACCGGGAACCAATGGACGCAAGCATGCCCCAAAAGTTGCCGCTACAATCGGACACCTCGGCTTAAAATAACGCCCGTGACCAATACGACCATCAACCTCACCGATCACTTCCTGATCGCCATGCCTGCCATGGCCGATCCGAATTTTTCGCGCACCCTCACCTACATTGCCGAGCACAACGAGAACGGCGCGATGGGTGTGATCGTCAATCGTCCCACCGAGATGCGACTGGCCACGCTGTTCGAGCGCGTCGATATTCCCCTTGAACATCACGAGTTCGCCGATCTTCCCGTCTATTTCGGTGGCCCGGTCCAGTCCGACCGGGGTTTCGTGCTCCACCGCCCGGCGGGCAAGTGGCACTCCACCCTCACGGTCAATGACAGCATCGGGCTGACCAGCTCCCGCGACGTGCTTCAGTCCCTGGCCTCCGACGGCGAACCCGGCGAAGTCCTGGTGGCCCTGGGTTACGCCGGCTGGTCCGCCGGTCAGCTCGAACACGAACTCGCCCAGAACGCCTGGCTCACCGTACCGGCCGACCTGTCCATCGTCTTCGACCTGCCCTCCGAAGAACGGCTGGTGGCCGCCATGCAGCTCCTCGGCGTGGATTTCGCCAAGCTCTCGGACGTCGCCGGACACGCCTGAGTGGGAACCGTTCTCGGCTTTGACTTCGGCCTGGCCCGCATCGGCGTGGCGGTGGGTGAAACGGAAACAGGCCACGCTCACCCCCTCACGGTGATCGCTGACGAAGCCAATACCTTACGCTTCGCGGCCATCGAGCAGCTCCTTGCCGAATGGAAGCCGTCCGCCCTGGTGGTCGGGCTGCCCACCCACCTGGATGGCAGCGAGCACGCCATGACAGCCCGCTGCCGCCGCTTTGCCAACCAGCTACACGGCCGTTACGGGTTACCCGTATCACTGGTGGATGAACGCCTGTCATCGGCGGAAGCCGAGGAGCGTCTCCGCGAAGCCGGCCACCAGGGCTGGCGCAAACAAAAGCCCCGGCTGGATTCCGCAGCTGCCCAGATCATCCTGCTCCAGTACTTCGAAAGCGTCCGCCATGCACCTTCCTGAAGCCGAACAGCTCATTGCCACCCTCGCCGATAAGATGCGCCCCCAGGTCACCCCGGAGACCTGCCTCGTGGGCATTCACACCGGGGGGGTATGGCTGGCGGAACGCCTCCACGCTCTCCTCGGTCTGTCCGAGCCCCTGGGAAGCATCGACGTGAGCTTTTACAGGGACGACTACTCCGCGAAGGGCCTGCACCCCCAACCCCGCGGCTCAAAGATTCCGTTCGATGTGGAAGCCGCCCACATCGTGATTGTCGATGATGTGCTGTACACCGGCCGCACCACCCGCGCGGCCCTCAACGAACTTTTCGACTACGGCCGCCCTGCCCGGGTGGATCTGGCCGTACTGATTGACCGCGGCGGCCGCGAGCTGCCCATCGCCGCGAGCTTCTGCGCGCTGACCCTGCCCACGCCACTGCCGGCCGGGCAAAACCTCCAACTTGAGCGCGATGCTTCCGGCGCCCTCACCATGAGGCTGATCCATGCGTAACCCCCAACTCAACAAGCACGGCGAGCTTCAGCACCTGCTGACCCTTGATGGCCTGCCGCGCGGCATCATCACCCAGATCCTCGACACCGCAGCCCCTTTCACTGAAGTGGCCGAGCGTGAGGTCAAGAAACTGCCACTGTTGCGCGGCAAGAGTGTGTTCAACCTCTTCTTCGAGAACAGCACGCGCACCCGTACCACCTTCGAGATCGCCGCCAAGCGCCTGTCCGCCGACGTGATCAACCTCAACGTCGCCACCTCGTCCACCAAGAAAGGCGAGACGCTGCTCGACACCGTGGACAACCTGTGCGCGATGCATGCCGACATGTTCGTGGTGCGCCATGAATCCAGCGGTGCCCCGCACCTGATCGCCCAGCACCTTCAGAACACCGGCCGTGACCACATCCACGTGGTCAATGCCGGCGACGGGCGCCACGCCCACCCCACCCAGGGCCTGCTGGACATGTACACCATCCGGCACTACAAGAAGGAATTCCACAATCTCACCGTCGCCATCGTCGGCGACGTGCTCCACTCCCGCGTGGCGCGCTCCCAGATCGCCGCGCTGACCACCCTTGGTGTGCCCGAAGTGCGCGTCATCGGCCCCCGTACCCTGCTCCCGACCGATGTGGAAAAAATGGGCGTGCGCTATTGCGCCACCATGGAAGAAGGCCTCAAGGGCGTCGACGTGGTGATGATGCTGCGCCTCCAGAACGAACGCATGAACGGTGCCCTGCTGCCCAGCCCGCAGGAGTTCTTCAAGGTATGGGGCCTCACCGCCGACAAGCTCGCCCTGGCCAAGCCAGACGCCATCGTGATGCACCCCGGCCCCATGAATCGGGGTGTCGAGATCGACTCGGCCGTAGCTGATGGCAACCAGGCCGTGATCCTCCCCCAGGTCACCTTCGGCATCGCTGTCCGCATGGCGGTGATGAGCATGCTCGGCAGCCACTGAATCGGATCCGCACGATGAACATCCATATCCGCAACGGCCGGCTGATCGACCCGGCTAACAAGATCGACGCCCCCCGGGATCTCTACATCGCAGACGGCAAGGTCGTCGGAGTCGGCTCCGCCCCTGACGCTTTCACCGCCGCCCGCACAATCGACGCCAGTGGTCTCGTGGTGGCCCCAGGCCTGATCGATCTGGCTGCGCGCCTCCGCGAGCCCGGCTTTGAATACAAGGCAACCCTCGAATCCGAAATGGACGCGGCCATGGCGGGAGGGGTCACCAGCCTGGCCATCCCCCCTGACACCGATCCCGTGCTGGATGAACCCGGCCTGGTGGAAATGCTGTGCTACCGGGCCAAGAAGCTCAACCGGGCCCATGTCTATCCGGTGGGAGCGCTCACCATCGGCCTCAAGGGTGAGCAGCTTTCGGAGATGGCCGAGTTGGTGGAAGCGGGCTGCGTGGCTTTCAGTCAGGCCAACACCCCCATTCTCGACACCCGGGTGCTGTCCCGGGCCATGCAATACGCTGCCACTTTCGGTTTTCGGGTATGGCTGCAACCCCTCGACCCCTACCTGGCACGCGGTGGCGTAGCCCACGACGGCGAGGTTGCCTCGCGCCTGGGGCTGCCCGGCATCCCCGCCAGCGCCGAGATCGTCGCCCTCTACACCTATCTGCGCCTCGCCCGCCAGACCGGCGCACGCCTGCACATCACCCGCCTGTCTTGTGCCGAGAGCCTCGACCTGATCGAGCAGGCCCGTCGGGACGGCGTGGACGTGAGCTGCGACGTGGCGGCCCATCACCTGCATCTGTGCGACATGGACATTGGTTATTTCAACCCCCACTGCCACGTGGTGCCGCCCCTGCGCAGCCAGCGCGACCGCATCGCTCTGTCGCAGGCCCTGGCCGATGGCCGCATCAATGCCATCTGCTCGGATCACACGCCCGTGGACGACGATGCCAAGCAGGCCCCCTTCAGCGAATCGGAACCCGGCACTACCTGCCTCGAATTGCTTCTGCCGCTCACACTCAAATGGGCCACCGAGCACAAGTTGCCGCTCATCGACGCGTTGGCGCGCATTACCTCTGAGGCGGCAAAAATTGCCGGGATCGCCAAAGGCGGCCACCTGTCGGTGGGCGCGCGAGCCGACATCTGTATCTTCGATCCCGACTGCCACCAGCTGATCACCCGCAGCATGCTCAAGAGCCAGGGCAAGAACACCCCCTTCCTGGGCCTGGAATTGCCCGGTCGTGTTCGCTTCACGCTGGTGGAAGGCACCGTCATGCACGAATCCTGAGCCCATCGGCGTAACACCAACGTTTTTTTTCTCAACGGCGCCTCCTGGCGCCGTTTGTATTTAGGCTGCCGACAGCATCATTTAACAAGTTATGACGAACTTCCTCCAGCGTATGCCGATAACACCACTTCGGCATACGCTAGTAGCCGACACGATAATCAGATCATTCCGCTAGGGAACTCACCCGAAGCGTGGAGATTCCGGGAGAAGAATTGTGATAAGCGGTTCAGTCGAGCAGGCAGCCGAGCGTTTGCGCAAGGCAGTCCCCATCATGGTGAAGCACGGCATCCCCGTCACCCCACTCAACTACGCGCTCTGGTACACCTACGTCGCCAATGAGGATCCGACCCTGAACCAGCGGATCGACGATATCGTCGCGGCCTACGGCACCATCCCGATCAGCAAGGCCGAGGATCTTTTCAAGGCTCATATTTCGCCAACAGGCGGTCACGAGCTTGCGCTGGGGCGCATGAAGAACGAGCTCGATAAGATGGTCCAGGGAATCGGCAAGGATCTGCACGCCACCATTGCCGGCACCCAGTCGTTCAACTCCCTGCTCGACGAATGCAGCCGCGACCTGCGCGGGCCCACGTCTCTGAACGCCACCATCGATGACGTGTTCGGAACCGTTGAGAAACTCTTGCAGGGGTCCACGGCCATGCACCAGAGCACCTCACGTTTTGAGCAGCGCCTGAGCGTCGCCAATGCCGAGATTCAGCGGCTCCGAAGCGAAATGGAGGCCCTTCGTCAAAATGCCATGCATGACGAGCTGACCGGCGTTTACAACCGCCGGGCCTTCGATACCGAATTGAGCCAATTTCTGGGCGGTGGAGATCGGGCACCGCTCATCCACCTGGCAATGCTGGACATTGACCACTTCAAGCAATTCAACGACCGCTTCGGACACCCGGTGGGTGACCGCGTCCTGAGTCTGGTCGGAGCTCAATTGAACAATGTCGCCCGGGTCGGAGTCTCGGTTTACCGCTACGGTGGTGAAGAATTCGCCTTGATCTTCTGCGGCGGCACGCTCAAGCAAGCGCTGGAACTCGCCGAGACACTTCGGCTTTCCATTGAGCGGCTGGTGCTCAAGGACAGCCGAAGCGGCGAACGCCTCGCACACATCACCGCGTCCATCGGCCTGGCCAGCCGCCTCCCGGGGGAATCGGCAACGGACCTCATCACCCGCAGTGACTCGGCGCTCTACGAGGCGAAGGCAACGGGCCGCAACCGGGTCTGTCAGGCACGCTGAAACCTTCTTCCCTGATTGGACGGAAGCCCCGCATGCCCGCAGGTGATGGATGCGCGCATGGGCAAACGGGTGCTTCGCAAATCCGCTGAGGGGTACGGCGAGCTTATGCCCCCGGTACCCCTCGCGCAACCAACCAACTCAGGCACCAAACGCCTGCTCGCAGAGCAGCCGCCCCTACTTCTTGTCGCCTTCCAGTGCCTTCTCGAGCGCTCTGGTGGCGTCATCGGCAGCCGGCGCAGGAAGCTCTTCATCCTTGCCTGCGCCACCCGGCACCGCCCCGGCCGACGACTCGTTGTCGAAGTGGATCGGTGAGTCGTCCGGCGAGTCGCCCTCGGGAACCACGATCTCCACTTGGTCGGTATCCACCTTGACCTGTGTGTCGAGACCCATGGTGACGAGCTGCGGAAAGGCAATCAACACGGCCACCATGATGATCTGGATCAATACGAAAGGCACCGCCCCCCAATAGATCTGGGTGGTCTTGATGGACGGAGGCGCGACCGAACGCAGGTAGAACAGTGCAAAGCCAAAGGGCGGATGCATGAAGGAGGTCTGCATGTTGACCCCCAGCAACACGCCAAACCAGATCAGATCAATCCCGAGCTTTTCCGCGACAGGCGCCAGCAGCGGCACGACGATGAAGGCCAATTCGAAGAAATCGAGAAAGAAGGCCAGCAGGAAGATCAGGATATTGACGACGATCAGAAAACCCACCTGGCCGCCGGGTAGGTCATCCAGCAGATGTTCGACCCATAGGTGACCTTCGACTCCGTAGAAGGTCAGGGAAAAGACCCGGGCCCCGATCAGGATGAAGATCACGAAGGTGGTCAGCTTGGCGGTGCTCTCCATGGCCTGCTTGAGCAGGGCAAGGCTCAGGCGCTTGCGTGTCACGGCCATCACCAGGGCGCCGGCAGCGCCCATGGCCCCACCTTCGGTGGGAGTGGCGATCCCCAGAAAGATGGTGCCCAGCACCAGGAAGATCAGCAGCAGCGGCGGCACCAGAGAGGTCAATACCCGCAGCAGCAACTTGCCACCGCGCAGGGTTCGCGCCTCGGGAGGGAGAGCCGGGGCAGCACTCGGCTTGAACACCGCAACGAGGGCAACGTAGGCGACATAGAAAGCCGTCAGCACCAGACCGGGGACCAGGGCACCCTGATACATGTCACCGACCGAACGACCCAGCTGATCCGCCATGATGATCAGCACCAGCGACGGGGGAATGATTTGCGCCAGCGTGCCGGATGCGGCAATGACACCGGATGCGAGGCGTTCGTCGTAGCCGTAGCGCATCATGATCGGCAGTGAAATGAGACCCATGGAGATCACCGAGGCAGCCACCACGCCGGTGGTTGCCGCCAGGATCGCGCCAACGAAGATCACGGCAAAGGCCAGACCACCGCGCACCGGGCCGAAAAGCTGGCCGATGGTGTCGAGGAGATCCTCCGCCATGCCTGATCGTTCAAGAATCAGGCCCATGAAGGTGAAGAAGGGAATGGCCAGCAGAGTGTCATTGGACATGACACCAAAAATGCGGTCAGGCAAGGCCTGGAAAAGGGCCGGAGTGAGCATACCCAACTCAATGCCGATCAGGCCGAAGACGATGCCGTTGGCGGCCAGAGCGAAGGCCACGGGATAACCGAACAGCATGAAGAGGACCAACGATGCGAACATCAGGGGTGCCATGTTGGCAGCAATGAACTCCATTTAGACGGCCTCCCCGCGTTGCTGTTTGATGGCTTTTGCCAGTTCCTCTTCGGCGGAGGGCGCTTTCGGCTTCGCGTTGGGATCGGAAATCAGGCCCGCCAGGAACGCAAACCGCTTGATCAGTTCCGAAACGCCCTGAAGGATCAACAGGAAGAAACCGATGGGAACAAGGGCACGGACCGGCCACACAATCAGGCCGCCGGCATTGGAGGAGTATTCGTTGTTGAGGTAGGCATTGATGAAGATCGGCCAGGACAGGTACAAAACAGCCACCGCCATGGGCGCAAGAAAGAAAAGCGTGCCGATGATGTCAATCCAGGCGTGGGTCCGGGGCGAAAAACGGCCGGAGATCACGTCAATGCGCACATGCTCGTTGCGCATCAGGGTATAGCCCGCACACAGCAGGAAGATGGCCGAGAACAGATACCACTGAATCTCGAGCAAGCCATTGGAACTGTAGTTGAATGTGTAGCGGACAAAGGCGTTGGCGGCACTGATGAGGGTGACGATGAGGACAAGCCAGATCGTTGCCTTGCCAACCCTCTCGGAAAGCGCATCGATGGCGCGTGATAACTTGAGCAGGGCGTGCACGTTCTCCCAACCTCCCATAAAGTGAAAACTGATGTAGGGGCCGGCAGGCCCCCATTGCTGGGGACGGATTATCGGCGAGATGGACCCCGCAACAATCAGGGATTACGCCTACCGTTTCCACAGGCGAAGTCCGAAATCCGGGTCGACGCATGCGCCTTACCGATTGAGGGCTTGGTTCGCCCTGCTACCTCACCATGAGATAATGGCCCGTCCACTCCTGCCGTCAGCCCCTGTCACTCATGATCACCCGCATCTGCCTGGTTCGCCATGGCGAAACAGCCTGGAACGCCGAACGGCGCCTCCAGGGCCATATTGATATTTCTCTTAATGAAACAGGTCTAGCCCAGGCGAACGCCACGGCGATCAATCTGACCGGTCAGCGCTTCGCCGCGGCCTATGTTTCCGACCTGTTGCGCGCTCGCCAGACGGCCGACGCGATAGCCAAGCGATGCGCGGTGGTCCCGAACATCGACGTGCACCTGCGCGAACGCCACTATGGCAGCTTCCAGGCGTTAACTTACGATGAAGCCCGGCAGCGCTTTCCCCAGGACTACGCCCATTTCGAGAAGCGCACCCCTGATTATGTGTTTCCCGGTGGCGGCGAGAGCCTCAGGCAATTCTCTGCGCGTATCCATGCTGTATTGCATGACATTGCGGAAAGCCATCGTGGCGACATCGTCCTCGTGGTGACTCACGGAGGCGTTCTCGACATCGCCCATCGCCTTGCCACCGGCAAGCCCCTTGATGCTCCTCGCGATTTCACCATCCCAAACGCCGCCCTCAACTGGATTGCCTGGGATGGATCGGCGTGGTCCCTGATTGCCTGGGCTGAGCAAGCTCACCTCAAGCAAGCCCTGGACGAATTGCCCAACGCCTGATCCGGTTTTGCACGGTCCCAAAGCGCATACTTTCTTCAAGTTTTTCGGCATCCGGTCGAATATCCCCTGTGAAACCCACGTTTCCTTGACCGAGCCCGAAAATGTTCAAACTACACCGCTTATCCCTCGTGCACCAAATGGCCGTCACGGCAGCCATCGCCAGCCTTTGCGTATTCACCGTACTCATCGGGCTGACCAGCCATCTGACCGAACGTGCCGCGCTTGCCAAGACGGAGGAAGAGCTGCACGGCCAGATCAAGAATATCTCTCAACTGCTCGAACTCAGTCACGCCAACGCCGTTGCCGACGCAAGCAAAGCGCTTCGCCGTTTCAAGGACAGCCTGGGGCCGATCCGTATCGGCGCGGAAACCCTCGCGGTTGGCCGCTATCAGCTGCCCATCGTCCGAGGCGGCGATCGGATCCTGAACGAGAACCTTGAACTGCTTGAGGGACTGCGTCGCCAGATCGACGCCGACCCGGCCGTGCTCGTGCGCGCAGGCAACGAATTCGTCCGCGCCGCAACCCTGCTCAAGGACAAGAACGGCAAGAGCACCGTCGGCACCCCGCTCCCTGCCGACGGCCCCGAGGTAAAAACACTCCTCGCCGGCAAGCCCTACGCCGGCATCGTCAAGCGTAACGGCATCTACTACGTGTCGGCGATCGAGCCGATCACCGACGCCCAGGGCGCAGTCGTTGCAGCCCTCGCAGCTCGAGTCAACATCCAGGGCAACATGGACAGGCTGTTCAAAGCGCTTGGGGAGATCAAGTCGGGTACCACCGGCTACGCCTACGTCCAGGCACCCAACGCCGACCCGGCCCAGACAGAATTCGTCTTCCACCCAACACTCACCGGAAAGAAGCTCGGAGAAATCAATCACCCGAAGCTCTTACAGATCTCTGGAGAGCAGGCAATCAACAAGGAGGGCGTGGCGATCTACGACTGGCCGCATGAGGACGGCAGTCACGGCCAGAAAATGATTGCGTTCAAGACACTTCCCGAGTGGGGCTGGATCATGGCCACCGGCAGTTACATTGATGAATTCACCGCTGAGTCGCGCAGTCTGCGCAACACCTTGGTTGCCCTTTGCCTCTCCGGCGCCGTGCTGCTCGCACTCGTACTGTCATTCGCCGCCCGCCGCCAGCTGGCCCCGATCGGAGTCCTGCGCAACGCCCTTGAACGCATCGGGGCCGGAGACATGAGCGTGCGGCTTCCGGTTACCGACACCACGAGCCGCAACGAACTCGACCTCATGAGTCGCGCCCTTGACGCCACTGCAGGGCAAGTGGGCACGCTGATCGGCGAAGTCAAGCGAGCCAGTGCGGCAGTGCGGGAGGTTGCGGAATCGGTGCGGGCCG
>JAEUNV010000437.1 GCA_016790385.1 Zoogloea sp. | reverse complement strand
TTTCGTCCTTGTTCTGGTTGTGTTCGCAGGCCGGTTCCTCGAACACGGACTGGATCTTCGCCGACACTCGGGCATCCATCGGAATCTCCAGAAAAAGGGTGGGGATGGCCCTCCCATGCAGATTCCGCGCCAGAGTCACAGTGACACCATAAACTCCTTTTGTGTCAGTAGCTTGCAAACTCGCCGAGGCGCTTTGCGACAGTCGGTGGCGGCTTTGCGACACGACCATTGTCGGGTTTGTCGCGCCCCCGTCGAAAGGCCCCCGCCCCTGCCCCAAAGTCACACGCCGCCCGTGGCGTGTCGCACATCACACCCCGCAGCATCCGGCCAGGACACCAGGAAAGTCCGGTGCTAATCTTTTAGCTCAAAGGCAAACTGCAGGTAACTGCAGGACGCAAAGCCACGGGTCCCGCACAAACGGGATAGCCGGGTTGCCCGCCACGCTGTGCATTCGGCCCGGTCAGCGCCTGCGCAATGCCTTTGCAATTGTTCGATTGCCAATTACAAAGGATTTCGCCGTGACGTCTCTCTTCAAGCGGCTTCTCGGGCTCTGCGCCGGCCAGGATCTACCCATGCCCCCTCACGCCAGCCGCGATGCCAGCAGGTTCAACGGCACAGCAGCGCAAGCCGGCGGGCCGACGATTCGCCACCCCCGTTTTTCGCTGGCTGCCGCAGGCCTTGCCGGCCTTCTCACCCTGCTGCCTGTCCCCGAGAGCCTGGCTGCCAGTGCCATCGTCGCCATTCACGACCAAAGCGGCCGGGTCAATCTGGCTTGGACCTACGGCGCCGGTAAAAGGGAAGATGCAGTGGCCGCGGTGATGAAAACCTGCCGGAGCACGCTGCGGCACATGCGCACCCGGGGCAGCTGCGAAATCCTGGCCCACCACGCGGGGCCGGGCTACATCGCCATCGTGCTCACCGGTTCCGGTCACGACCCCGGCTTTGGCTATGCGTTTGCCGGCGACCGCCAGGAGGCGATTCGGCGTGCCCGCTCCCGCTGCATTTCCCGCGGCAACGAGGCCCGCTGCCAGGAAGAATCCGGGCATGTGTTCTGGGATGGCGGCCCGGCCCATCTGGCCGAACCGGGCTTTCCCTCCCGCGCGGCCCTGGAGGCCAGTCAAACCTGACCCGTCAGCCCGGGCCGATGCGCGCGCACGCCCGCCGTCACGGATGGCCGGGCACCGCGCCCCCACCGGGCGCCCCATGGCCAGCCCGAACGGGCGCCGACTTTCGGCGCCACGCCGCCACGCCTAACGCCACACGCCCGGGCGAGGCGTAAAGCTGTCCAGCACCCGGATATAGGACTGGCGGGCCAGCGCGCTCGGGTCACGCAGATTTTTCTGGCACATGCTGCCCTTGAGCTGGGCCACCGACTCGTACTCCCCATCGGCCATCCAGCCCTGCATGTCCTGGAGGATACGGGCCAGATGCCCCGGGCCGTGCTCCAGCAGGCACGAGGCCAGATGCACCACGTCGGCGCCGGCCAGCAGCAGCTTCATGGCTTCCTCGTACCCATACACCCCGCCGGTGGCCGCCAGAGTCAGGTTGGTATGGCTGCGCAGAATGGCAATCCAGCGGATGCGCAGCAGCGCCTCCTCGCGGCTGGAAAGATGGAGCTGATCGACCATCTCCAGGGTCTGGAGATCGATGTCGGGCTGGAAGAAACGGTTGAACAGGGCCACGCCGGCCGCGCCCGCCGCCTCCAGGCGTTTGACGAAGTGGGGCAGCGACGAGAAGAACGGCGACAGCTTCATCACCACCGGAATATCCACCACCCGGCGCAGCTCGGTAAGCAAGGCCACGTAGCGCGCCTCCACCGCCTCACCGCCCTCCAGCGGATCGGCCGCCACATGGTAGACGTTGAGCTCCAGGGCATTGGCGCCGGCAAGCTGAAGCTCCCGGCCCAGATCCACCCATCCGGACGGCGTCACCCCGTTGAGGCTGGCGATGACCGGAATGTCGAGACGTGATCTGGCCCGCCGCAGATGGTCGAGGTAGCGCTCCAGGCTCCCTTCGAAATTGCCGTGGTCGGGCAGAAAGCCGCTCGCTTCGGCGTCGTTCAGCTCACCGTGGAGCAGAAAGCGCTCGGTCATGGCGTCCTCGGCGAGGAGTTCTTCCTCGTAGAGCGAGTGCAGCACCACGGCGGCCGCCCCCGCGTCTTCCAGCAACAGCAGGGAATCGATGGACTTGGACAAGGGCGAGGCCGAAGGCACCAGCGGGTTCTTGAGCCGAAGGCCGAGGTAATCGGTGCTCAGGTCGATCATGGCGGGCTCCTATTCCGGTTTCGAAGTGGCAGGACGGGCGGCCAGTTCCTGGTAGGCCCGATAACGCTGGTCGGCCTCCCTCTGGGCCTCGACGGCAAGGCGCCGGGCCACGTCCGGGTGGCTGCGGGCCAGCATTGCAAAGCGGGTCTCGCTGTCCATGAAGGCCTGCATGGGCTGGCTGGGGGCGGCCGAATCGAGCTTGAAGGGGTTGGCGCCTGCCGCCTCCAGCCGCGGATCGTGGCGGAACAGGGGCCAGTGGCCCGACTTGACCGCCATGTCCTGCTGGCGCTGGTTGTAGAGCATGTCCACCCCGTGGGCGATGCACGGGCTGTAGGCCACGATGAGCGAAGGCCCGGT
>JAEUNV010000436.1 GCA_016790385.1 Zoogloea sp. | reverse complement strand
GCCGACAGCGGAGACCGCTTCGGGCTGGTCCTGATGGACCTGCGCATGCCCGACCAGAACGGCATTGAGGCCACCCGCCGCATCAAGCAGGACCGCAACCTTGCGTCGCCCCCCGCGGTCATCCTGCTCACCGCCTACGGCGAGGAAGGCACCGCCGTCGAAGCCACCGAGGCCGGAGCCGACGGCTTTCTGCACAAACCCGCCACCGCCTCCACGCTCCTCGACGCGATCATCAGCACCTTCGGCCTGGATGCCGCGCCCCCGCCCGTGGCGTCCCCCGCCGGCGAGCCGATCCTGGCCGGCCTGCGCATCCTCGTGGCCGAAGACAACGACATCAACCAGCAGATCGCCCGCGGCCTGCTCGAACGCATCGGTGCCACGGTCAGCGTGGCGAACAACGGCCGCATCGCCCTCGACATGCTCGTGGCGGGTGGCCACGACGCTTACGATCTGGTCCTCATGGACCTCCAGATGCCCGAGATGGACGGCCTCGAAGCCACCCGACGGATACGCGCCGATGCCCGCCTTGCGCATCTGCCCATCATCGCCATGACCGCCCATGCCATGGTTGAAGAGCGCCGGCGCTGCATCGACGCGGGCATGGACGACCATGTGGCCAAGCCCATCGTCGTCGAGCGCCTGGTCCAGGCCATTTTGCGGCACGTCCGCCGCCCGCCTCCATCACCGGCGCTCCCGCCAATTCCGGCCAACGCCGGAGAGGCCGCCGCAAATGGTCTCCCCGACCTTCCGGGGATCAATGTGAAGTCCGCCCTGCGCCGGGTTGGTGACGATCCCGCCATCTATCTCTCCCTGCTCCAACGCTTTGCGGCGTCCCAGGCCGACTGCGCTGAACGCATCCGCCACGCCCTGTCCGCCGGTCAGGCCCTCGACGCGGAACGCATCGCCCACAGTGTGCGCGGCGCAGCGGCCAACCTGGGAGCCGGCGCCGTCCAGGAAGCCGCCAACGAACTTGAGATGGCGCTGCGACGGGGCAGCCCCAACGAATCGGCACTCAATACGCTCGCCACCGAAATCGCCGCTCTCTCCGCCCTGCTCGCACACGCCCTGCCGGCGGGGGAAGAAGCCCCGGCAGCGGCCGCCCGAAACCTCGACCCCGCAGCCCTGGATCAGTCCATCGCGGCCCTGATCGACCTCATCGAACATTCCGACGGCGCCGCCCCCCTGCACTTCCGGCAGATTCGCAACGATCTGTCAGGTCGGATTGGCACTGCCAAAGTCGGCGAGATCGCCGAGGCACTCCAGCACTATGATTACGATCATGCACTCGCGTGCCTCCGCCAGGCCTGCGAACACCCTTCGCCCCCATCCAGCCCTTCCTGAATCGCGCCAGGAGAACACCGTGCCCCCGCCCGCCGATCCGCAACACCCCCTGATCCTGGTTGTCGATGATGCGCCCGAATCCATTGAGCCCATCGTCAACTGCCTTCACCGGGCGGGTTTCCGCACCCGCATCGCCACCAATGGGGAGCGTGCGCTGGCCCTTGCAGCCAGCAAGCCGCTGCCCGACCTGATCCTGCTCGACATCAGCATGCCCGACCGGGATGGCTACGACGTGTGCCGCCAGCTCATGGACGACCCGCTCACCGCCAGCATCCCGGTGATCTTCCTGACCATCCGCAACGAAGAGGTGGATGAGCAGCTCGGCTTCGATGCCGGCGCCGTGGACTACATTGCCAAGCCCATCAGCCCCCCGCTTGTCCTCACGCGCATCCGCAACCACCTGACGCTGAAGGCCGCCAGCGATTTCCTGCGCGACCGCAACAGCTATCTCGAGAACGAAGTGGTGCGCCGCACCCGCGAACTTGGCCTGATCCAGGACGCCACCATCGTCGCCATGGCCTCGCTCGCCGAAACCCGCGACAACGAAACCGGCAATCACATCCGTCGCACCCAGATGTACCTGCGCGCCCTCGCCAAGCATCTGCAACACCACCCGCGCTTTGCCGCCGAACTGACCGACGAGAACATCGAGCTGATGTACAAATCAGCCCCCCTGCACGACATCGGCAAGGTCGGCATCCCCGATCGCATCCTCCTCAAACCCGGCAAGCTCACACCCGCCGAGTTCGAGATCATGAAGACCCACACCACCCTCGGCCGGGACGCCATCGCCAAAGCCGAGGCCCTGTTCGGGATCGCCGCCAGTTTCCTGCGCTTCGCCAAGGAAATCGCCTTCTCCCACCAGGAAAAGTGGGACGGCAGCGGCTACCCCCTTGGCCTCAACGGCGGACGCATTCCCCTGTCGGCGCGCCTGATGGCCGTCGCCGATGTGTACGACGCGCTCATCAGCCAACGGGTCTACAAACCCGCCCTGCCCCACAAAGAAGCCGTCGCCATCCTGAAGGACGGTCGCGGCCAACATTTCGACCCCGACATCCTCGACGCATTCCTGGCGTTGCAGGACGAGTTCAAACTGATCGCCCAACGCTTTGCCGACAACACCGACGCCGCCGCCACGGCCGAACGGGAAGCGGAGCGGCTGCGCCTGGTTTTCGGCGACCCACCCGCCGCCGGGTTGGAGTAACTTGCGCGGGCTGACCGCCGTGGTTGACACGCAGCCCCGGCCATCCCGGCGACCTCACACCCGGGCGGGAGGGCCGGTCGGCAAGGACGCGACAGCCAACACAAGCGAAACAAGCTGAGGCCGGGCGAGATCCTTCGATAGGCTGTTTCTGCCTCACGAGCCAGGGCATCTGGCCCCCCGCATTCAAGAACATCGTCCCAAATCCGTTAAATGTTGGCCTGAAGTCACCTGCTCGACCGGTGCCAGGACCAACAGGAGACGTGATGCCCGCCAACCCGACACCACATCCGGTCGTCGACCTTCTTCGCCGCTTCGGGCTGGCGGTGTCGGTGTTCGTCCTGGCAGCCGCCCTGACCCTCGACATCTACCACGCCTCCGTCGAAGAACAGCGGACCGCCATCCGTACCCGTTTCCAGTTGACCGCCCAGCAGCAGGTCGCCCACCTGCAAGACCGCATCACCCAGATTCTGGGCCACGGCGATGCCCTGCAAAGGCAGATCGCGCTTCAGGGTGGAGACGGCAAGGCCACCTTCGCGCATCTGGCCGAACCCCTGCTCCGGCTCCATCCCGAGGTCCGGAGAACGGGCGTGTTGGGCATGAGCAACGGGGTGCCGATCATCCTGACGGAAGCCGGCCCTGCGGCAGGCGGCGATACCGCCCCGCTCCTTTCAATGGCTCCCACCCCGGACGCCAAGAACCAGGCCGCGGTTGAACGGAGCATTACCCAGGCTGCACTCAACGGAAACCCGACCTGCAGCCCGCCCTACGCACTCGCCGGCGGCCAAGGCCACGCGGTACTCGTGCTCCTGCCCATGCGCCGCCCCGGACCGACGCCGGCTTTGCACGAACGTCTGATCTTTATCGAAATCCCTGTGGCGTCGCTGGTTGATCAGGTGCTGCAACCGGACATCAGCGCGGGCGCAGTCCGGGAGCTGGAAATCGAGCTGATCGACGCCACCCATGAACCGCTGCGGGTCTTTGCCACACCCGACTTCCGGATCGGCGAGATGTCCTACGCCGACGCCATCATCGTGGCCGATCGGCGTTGGTTGATGATCACCACCCCAACCAACCTGAGCTACTCCCTGATGCCCGGACAGGACGCGGGCGGCCGCCTGTTTGCCGGCCTTGCGGTGGGTGCGCTGGCCGCCTTCGTGCTGTATGTACTCCAGACCCGCGCGGACTCCATTCGACGCCAGGTGCGTGAAAAAACCCTTGCCCTGGCCGATGCCAACGAAGCCCTCGGGCAGTATGTCCAGGCCCTCGCCGAAACGAACCGTCTCCTGGAAACCGAAGTCGACAAGCACGCCAAGGCTGAAAACCTGCTCCGGGAAACCACCTCCCTGCAACGCGCGATCCTCGACTGTGCCGAGTACGCCATCGTCTATACCGACTCGGCCGGCATCATTCGCGTCCTCAACCCTGCCGCGGAGCGCCTTTTCGGACATACGGCCGGCGACCTCATCGGCAACGAAACCCCCCTGGTCTTCCACACGGCCGAAGACATCGCCCGCTGGACGCTGGCCCACAAGGCCAACGGCTTCGCCGCCCTGGCCGAGGAAGAAGACGGCGGATACCTGGAACCCCGCGAGATCACCCTGCGCCGTCGGGACGGCAGCACCTTCCCGGCCACCATCGCGGTCTCGATCGTCCGCGATGGTCAGCGCCAGATTCGCGGCTACCTCGGCATCATCGCCGACATGACCCAGCGTCACGCCGCCGAGCGTCGTATCCGCCACCTCGCCCACTACGACAACCTCACCTCACT
>JAEUNV010000310.1 GCA_016790385.1 Zoogloea sp. | reverse complement strand
GGGCAGATCGAGCACATGAAGAGCGATCTTCAGCGCTTTGGCGAAGGGGTGCAGGGGCATATCCGGGTGTTTGCCAACACCACGGCGGTGACCGAGTTCATGCCCGAAGTGCTGGCCACCTTTCTGGCCGGCCACCCGCAGGTGGACGTGGACCTCCAGGAGCGCCTGACCTCCGAGATCGTGCGCGGCGTGCTCGATGGCACGACCGACCTGGGTATTGTGTCGGGGGCGGTGGACGCGGACGGGCTGGAGACGCATCACTTCAGTACCGACCGCCTGATCCTCGCGGTGGCGCCGGGGCATCCCCTGGCGGCGCGGGCGTCGGTGTGCTTTGCCGACATGCTGGATTACGACTACATCGGCCTGCATGAAGGCAGCACCCTTCAGACCTTCGTCAACGGGCTCATGCGCAACGTCCGCCATCGGCTGCACATCCGCGTGCAGGTGAGCAACTTCGAGTCGGTATGCCGCATGGTCGAGGCCGGGGTGGGCATTGGCATCGTGCCCGAGTCGGCGGCCCTGCGACATAGCCGCACCATGAAGATCGTGGCCAAACCCCTCGACGAAAGCTGGGCTTTGCGTGAGCGCTATGTGCTGACCCGGCGCGGCGACTCGCTGCCGAGCTTCACCCAGGCGCTGATTGACACCATCATGGCCCATCCGGGGCACCTGAAGAGCAGGGGGTAGGCCGGAAGCATGGTGCGTGGCGCTCGCCACACGCCTGCGCGGCGGGCTAAGATCGCGTCCATGTCCTGGTCAGAACCATCGTGGCTTGTGCTGCGGCACGGGTTGGGGGTAAGTCGCTTGCGGGTGTGTCTTGGACGTTTCCTGGTGTGCTTGTGCGTGCTTACGACTTTGGCATGGGTGCCGGTCCGCGCAGCCGAGCCGGTGGTGGTCCAACTCAACTGGAAGCATCAGTTCGAGTTTGCGGCCTTCTATGCAGCCGAGCGCCAGGGCTACTACCGAGACTCCGGGCTGGATGTGCGGATTGTCGAGGGCGGGCCCGGCATCAACGTGGTCAATGAGGTGGTGGAGGGCCGCGCCGATTTTGGTGTGGGCACGTCCAGCCTGGTGGTGGATCGGGCGCGGGGCCTGCCCGTGGTGGCCGTGGCCACGCTCTTGCAGCACTCTCCGGTGGCGCTGCTGGCGTCCCGGTCGCAGGGGGTGCGGAGCGTGCATGATCTCGCCGGCCGGCCGGTGTCCGTCGATCTGCATACCCGCGATGAAATCGAAGCCTTTCTGCTGGCATCCGGCCTGCCCCCGTCGCAGATCAAGTTGGTGGGCCAGGTGGATTGGACCTTGGCTGCCCTGGAATCGGGCGAGGTGGCGGCAAAGGCGGTCTATCGTTCCAACGAACCCTTCCTGATTCGCGGTCGCGAACACCAGTTTCTGCTGCTGACGCCCCAGTCTGCCGGCATCGACCTGTTTGGCAACATGCTGTTCACCTCCCGGGCCGTGCTGGCGGCCCGTCCCAATGTGGTGGCAGCCTTCCGCGAGGCCACCCTGCGTGGGCTGGTTTACGCCCTGAGCAATCCGGAGCTGGTCACCGACCTGATCCTGGATCGATACAACACCCAGGGCAAGTCGCGGGACCATCTGCTTTTCGAGGCCGCACAGCTGCGTGAGCTGACGAGCCTCGACATCGTGGAGGCCGGCTACATGAGCCAGGGCCGTTGGCGGCACGTGGTGGATGTGTATGCGCGCCGGGGCAAACTGCCGGCTGATTTCGAGTTGGGTGATTTTGTGTACGACCCCCAGCCGGCAACCCGGGTGGAGCCCTGGCTGGTGGTGTCGCTGGTGGTGTTGCTGCTGGCCCTGCTGGTGGCGCTGCGCGTGGTGGCCAAGGTGCGCGCGCTCAACCGGGCGCTGACGGCCGAGGTCCGCGACCGAACCCTGGCCGAAGAAGCCTTGCAGACCCGTGAGGCCCAGTATCGGGAGCTGGTGGAGAACGCCAACGCCTTGATCCTGCGCCTGTCACCGGAGGGGACGGTGACCTACTTCAATGAGTGCGCGGAACGCCTCTTCGGCTATTCCGCCCCGGAGATCGTGGGGCACAGCGTGTTTGGAACCATCGTGCCCGCCGTCGAGAGTGGTTCCGGCCGCGATCTGGGCGAGATGATGCGGAACATTCTGGCCGACCCCGCCAGCGGCGAGCACAACGAGAACGAGAACATCACCCGCGACGGACGGCGGGTGTTCGTGCGCTGGTCCAACCAGGCCATCCGCCGCCTTGATGGCAGCTTTGCCGGCCTGTTGTGCATCGGCCAGGACGTGACCGCCCGACGGGCCATGGAGCAGGAGCTGGCGGCCAATCGCAGCCGTCTGGAGGTGCAGGTGGCCCAGCGCACCGCTGAACTGGCCCATGCCAAGGAGGCGGCGGAATCGGCCAACCGGGCCAAGAGCGTGTTTCTGGCCAACATCAGCCACGAAATCCGCACCCCTCTGAATGCCGTCATCGGCATGACCCACCTGATGCGGCGCTCCGGCGTCTGCGACGATCAGGCCGTGCGCCTGGACAAGATCGAGACCGCCGGGCAGCACCTGCTCGAGATCCTCAATGCGGTGCTCGATCTGTCCAAGATCGAGGCCGGCAAGCTGGGCATCGAACGGACCGGGGTCATGGTGAATGCGGTCGTGCACAATGTGGTGGCCATGCTCCATGACCGGGCGGTGGCCAAGGGGCTGGTGATCACGGAGGAGGTGCAGCCGGGCCTGGCCCCGCTGCTGGGCGACCCGACCCGACTTCAGCAGGCCCTGCTCAACTTTGGCAGCAACGCGGTCAAGTTCACCGGGGAAGGGGGGCGGGTGTGTTTCCGCACGCGGGTGCTGGAGGATTCGCCCACCGATCAACTGGTGCGCTTCGAGGTGGAAGACACGGGAATCGGCATTGCGGCGGACAAGCTCGGCCAGATCTTCAGTGCCTTCGAGCAGGCTGACAGCTCGACCACCCGGGAATACGGCGGTACCGGCCTGGGGCTGGCGATCACCCGCCGGCTGGCGCACCTGATGGGGGGCTCGGCGGGGGTGTCGAGCGAGCCCGGCGTGGGGAGCACCTTCTGGTTCACCGCCCGCCTCGCCAAAGGTGAGGACATGCCCATCACCGGCCTGCCGCCCGACGCTGACGAGGCCGAGAGCCTCATCGGCGAACGCTTTGTCGGGCTGCGTGTGCTGGTGGTGGAGGACGACGAGATCAACCGGGAGATCGCCGTCGAGATGCTTGCCGAAACCGGCCTGCTCATTGATACCGCGGAGGATGGTCAGGTGGCCGTGGAGTGTGTCCGCGAGGCCGACTACGCCCTGATCCTCATGGACATGCAGATGCCGCGTATGGACGGCCTCCAGGCCACCCGGGAGATCCGCGCCCTGCCGGGCATGGCGGCCACCCCCATTGTGGCCATGACCGCCAATGCCTTTGCGGAGGATAGGGCGCGCTGCTTCGAGGCGGGCATGAATGATTTCATCCCCAAGCCCGTCGAGCCCGACCTGCTCCTGCGGGTGGTGGTCAAGTGGCTGGAGCGGCACGCCGGCGGGGTGTAGCAGCCTGCCGGGGCCGACAGGCTGCCACGCTTGCCATCAGCCCACCTGGATGGCGATGCGCCGGGGCTGGGCGTGCTCCACCTTGGGAATGCGCAGGGTGAGCACCCCCTGGGAGAACTCGGCGGCGACC
>JAEUNV010000297.1 GCA_016790385.1 Zoogloea sp. | reverse complement strand
TGGAACCAGATGCAGGTGCTCGCACGCAGCGAGCTCCGCGGGCACGACCACACGGACGGCAACGGCCTGCGGATCCCCCGCGCCGGCATCGCCGACCGGGCCATCGACGGCAGCAAGGTGGACCCGGACAGTGCCCTCGCCGTCAAGAGCCTCTCCATCGACGGCCCCCTCAAGGTCACCGGCACCACCCAGCTCGCCGACATCCAGGCCGCACTGGCCCGCTTCAGTGGCGCCAGCCTCACCACCAGCGGCGATCTGGGCGTGGGCACCGACCAACCCGAGAACAGCGAAGGCTGGCACCGGGTGGTGGACATCCTCGGTGACGCCCACGCCAAACTGTCCGTC
This sequence comes from Zoogloea sp., assembly GCA_016790385.1. GTDB lineage: Bacteria > Pseudomonadota > Gammaproteobacteria > Burkholderiales > Rhodocyclaceae > Zoogloea. The sequence goes on along the minus strand of JAEUNV010000297.1, from coordinate 7,578 downwards.
CGTGCCGGGGCGGTCGATGGGCGGGTGATGAGCCACACCACGGGCATCCACGGCGCCGAGCCCGGCATGGTGGTGGGCACCCGCAGCACGCACCCGCTGAGCTTCGTCGTGGACAGCGAAATGCGCCTGCGCCTCGCCACCGAAAAGGGTGCGACGATCTCCGCGGTGCCGGTAGCGGATTTCTTCTCCGCACACAACTCGCTTCGCCTGTCATCGGCCTACACCGGCCACGCCGACAAAACCAGTGCAGAGATAAGCAACGACACCAGCTACTACAAGACCCTGATGATTCTTGGCAACAGCAGCGCGGGCCTTGGCCGCCGGGTGTCGGTATGGGATCGACTGGAGGTGAATGGCTGTGTGTTGCTGACCCGCGACTCGGACACGCCAAAGGTCAGCACTGGCGCTTTGTGGATCAAGGGCGACCAAGCTTACTTGGGCGTCACCCGCGCCCTCAACGTGATGGACACCGAGACCGGCGACGTGCGCTTCCAGCTCAACGTGAAGGATGGCGTGCTGAAGACCGACGTGCTGCGCCTGGGCAACAAGTGGCGCATGTCGGCCATCGGCGATGCCCACGGCAACGACGGCTGGCTGCGCCTGTTCAACGTGGAGAACACCGGCTACTTCGGCGGATTCGCGGCAGACGTGATGTGGTGCACCAAAGGCTCCTTTTCCGGCTCGGATCTGCGCCTGAAGAAGAACATCCACGGCCTCGAAAATGCGACCGCCGCCCTGCGCCTGCTGCGTGGGGTCCGCTTCGATTGGCGTAGCGGCGGACAGGCCATCGGCCTGATCGCCCAGGAAGTCGAAGCCGTCCTGCCCGAAGCCGTCACCGACGGCCCCGATGGCTGGAAGGGCATCAACCCCACGGCCGTGATCGCCCTGCTGGTCGAAGCCATGAAGGAACAGCAGCTCATGATTGACGCACTGCGCGCAGCCTCCGCTGCGCGCCCCTGAGGGAGCCCCACCATGGCCGACCGCCCAGAGCCCTACGTCAAACGCGCCGCTGGCGACGTGATCCGTGCCGACCACTGGAACGAGGCCCAGGTCCGCGCCCGGGAAGACATTGGCGCCCATGACCACACCGGCGGCCTCGGCGCCCCCATCCCCCGGGAGGGCATCCTCGAGAAAGCCATCGACGGCAGCCGCATCGACCCCGACGCCCGTGTCACCGTGCAGGATCTGGAGGTTCGCGGTGAGCTGAAGGTCAGCGCACGCACCCTGCTGGCCGAAATCGACAGCCTCATCGGCAGCGTCCGCACCATGCTCAACCGCAACGGCGACACTGTCGAAGGCCGGCTCAACGTGATCGGCAACCTGGGCATCGGCACCGAACGACCGGCCGGCTGCCGATTGCAGATGGGCAATCTCACCACTCTGGACTGCGGCTCGCGGGAGAATCCCTGGACCAACCTGGGGTGGAACGCCTATTACGATGGCAGCTGGAAACGCCTGGACGCCGACAAGCCCGGCGCCAACCTGCACATCAGCGGTGACGGCGCCGGCCAGGAATTCCGCTTCCTGCGCATGGAGCCGGACGGCAGCAATGCCCACAACATCGCCGTCATCGGCAGCAAGGTCTGCGCCATCAACGACGCCAATCTGGGCATCGGCACCGCCGCCCCCAATGCCAAGCTCGACGTGCGCGGCGCCATCCATGCGGGCGGCTCCGACATCTATTTCACCGAAACCACCCATCGCCATACCGGCTTTGGCAACACCCCCGGCTTCGCCGCCATCGAAAACGACGGCAGCACCTACAACGCGCTGATGATCCTCGGCCGTTCCACCGGAGCCCCCCTGGGGCGGGTCGTCAAGATGTGGGACAACGTCTTCATCGCCGGCAACCTTGGCACCCGCGGCTACTCGCCACAACCTCTCAGCGCCGGCTGGGGCGGTGGCATCCATACCTGGGACGTGGAGGCCGAGGGCACCATCTGGTCGAGGCATGGCGTGCAGACGGGCAACCGTGACCTGGCCGAAAACTTCGACACCCATGAGATCCTGGAGCCCGGCGATGTGGTCAGCCTCGACCCGGACGGGACGGGCATCGTGCGCTGCCGCCAGCGCGGTGACCCGCTGGTGCTGGGCGTCGTGTCCTCCGACCCCGGCCTGCTGCTCGGCGCCGACCCCGCCCGCCGGATACCGCGCCCGGGCGAATATCCGATTGCCCTGGTGGGGCGGGTGCGCTGCAAGGTGAGCGGCGAGAACGGCGCCATCCGCAAGGGCGACCTCCTCGTTGCCGCCACGCCTCCCGGCCACGCCATGCGCGCCGGCGACGCCGCCCCCGGCACCACCATCGGCAAGGCCCTCGAGCATTTCGAGGGCGGCACCGGCCTCATTGATGTCTTCGTCTTCCTTCGCTGATCCACCCGCAAGCCAACCCGGAAACCTGCCATGAAGCCCATGATCGAAACCCGCCTTGAGGAACTGCGCCGCGAATATGAAGCCGGCGCCGGCGTGATGAACGAACTCCAGAAGAAACAGGACGAGCTGCGCGCGACCATGATGCGCATCAGCGGCGCCATCCAGGTGCTGGAAGAACTGCTCGCCACCGAGGCCGCCGAACAGGACGCCGGCGAAGCCGCCGGTCCGCGGCTTGTCGCCAACTGAACCCGGAGCGCGGGGCATGGCCGAATCCGTCTCCCTGCGAGGCCCGGATGACCAGCCCGCAACCGGGCGGAATTGGAATGCCGGCGACGGGCTCGCCCTGGCCCTATCCCTGCCGCCCGGGCGAAGCCTGGCCGCTGCCCAGCTGCTTGTCGGTGCCGCCGAAGGCGGCGAGCGCCCCCTTGATGAACTGGAATTTCCGGGCCTTGCCACCGACATCGGCCCGCAGGCCGGCAAGAAGGACGCCCTCTGGCAGTGGGCCCGCATCGACTGGACCGAGGCCCGTGCCCTCGTCGGCGTGCTGGTGGATGCCACCCCACCCGCGGCGGGCGCCCTCGTCCCGCCCCGCCGGACCGGCGCGCGCCTGCGCCTCTTCAGCAATGGCAGCTGGCTCCCCCTGGCGCCGCTGGACACCCTGCCCACCGGTACCGAGCAGAGTTTTCCCGCCCAATGCACATCGGGCCTGATGGCCGAGATGCTGATCGAAGGCGATGCCGCGGAGAAGCGCACCGGCGTGCTCATTCCCGGCACGCTCAACGGGCGCCGCATCGGCCTGCGTTTTACCCGGCAGCCCTGCCGGCTGAGCGTGGCGATCGGCAATGAACCGCCCTTCTTCAGCCCCGACGGCCCCCTGCCCGAGGGGGGGCTGGTGGTGGCGGGGCTCGCCCGGGCCGTCAACCGTTACCTCAGCGACCATCCGGACGCCGCCACTGTTCCGCTCAACATCGCCACCGCCAACGCCCACCCGTTGCGTGTGATCGCCTTCGATGCCGAGCTTGACGCCCCGCCCCGTCCCACCACGCCCGTCACACCGCCCCCCGAACCCACTGACCAGCCCCGCCCGGGGGAGCGCGCGCTGCTGCCGCCGGTCTCAGGTGCCCCTCGCCTGGCCCGTCTGTGCGACGCCGACCACGCGGCCGGGCTGCGCCTTGCGCCCCTGCCGCAGGGGGTGCGCCTGTCCAGCGTCCAACTACAGCTACGCAACCCCGGCGACGCAGAGGCCCGGGGCATGCTGAGTATCCACACCGACGACCACGGCTCCCCGACCCCGCCCGCCTTGATCTGCTGGCCCATCACCATTCCGGCGGGTGACGCTCCCGACTGGTTCATCAGCCGCCTGCCCACCCCCCGACCCATGGTCGGCCAGCCCTGGTGGCTGGTATGCCGCGTCGAACACGGCGGCCTGCTGTGGTACGCCGAGGCCCCTTGCCCGCCCCTCGTCGAAACGGCCGCCCAATGCCGCGGCGACGGCCCCTGGCTGCCCCTCGACACACCCGCCCCGGCCCCCTGGCTGCGCTTTCAGGCCGGCGTACTCGACCCGGAAGACTGACCCATGCTCAGCCCCCTCGAACAGCTCCTACGCCCCGCCGTCGCGGCCGCTCTGCCCCCCGGGCAAGACCTGCGGACCGGCCCCGCGGCGGCCCCCGACGGCACCGCCAGTCGCGTCGCCATCCATGCCCTGCGCCTCGTCCGTGATGCGCCAAGCGGCCCGGACGACCTGGCCACCCGCGATGCGGCCTTCCTGGGCTGGCAGGGTGGCCTGATCGCCACCCCCGGCCATCCGCTGGACTTCACCCTGCCGGCCGACGCCGTCGGCGACCTCACCGAGGTTCATTGCCCGCCCGGCCGCGTACTGGCCGCGGGTGACGCCTACGTCCTCGACGGGCGCACCCTGCGCTTTTTTCAGGAACCCCGCGGCCCGGTGCTGGCCCGTACCCGCGGCGCCCCCTGCACCGGCTACCAGGAGCGCTGCAACGGCAGGATCGAGCTGGAACTGCGAGCCTGGGCGCGGGACATGGACACTGCCGACGATCTCCTCGCCCGCAGTCTGGCAGCCTCACTGGCTGCCTTTGCCGGGCTGGACGTGATCGATCTCAGCAGCGCTCCGCCCCGGCTTGCCCTGCGTTTTACCCACCCACGGGTGAGCCTGGCCGGAATCGAGCGCGACCTCGACCCGGACGCCCGCGACTGGCCGCGCAGCGTGGCCCTTTGCCAGATACGGGGCGAGCTGGAAACCAGCCTGACCCTCGGCGCACCCGACCCCCAGGGGCGCATCCGCCAAGTGGACGTGGCCGTGCACCTGCCCTCCCGTCCACCGGTCGGCGGCTGATCACCGCCCCCTTGATGCAAGACGGCGGATGTTGCGAAACCATCGCAACATCCGCCGTCTTCAATCCACACCCGCAGCCGGTGCGGGACGCTCTTCAGGCCAGCAGCCGATCCAGGTCGGCCACGATACGCTCGGCGGCCTTGCCATCCCACAGGGCCGGGCGGCGCCCCTGCTTGCCCTGGCCGGCCAGCACCTTGGCGGCTTCCTCAAGGATGCGCGCCGGGTCGGTACCGACCAGCACATTGCTGCCCTCGTCGAGGGTCACCGGGCGCTCGGTGTTTTCGCGCAGGGTCAGGCAGGGAATGCCCAGGGCAGTGGTCTCCTCCTGGAGGCCGCCACTGTCGGTCATGATCAGCGCCGCATCCTTCCACAGGTTGAGGAATTCCATGTAGGACTGGGGCTTGGTCAGCACCACATTGGGGCCCAGGTCGAGGCCGAATTTCTCGAGGTTGCCACGGGTGCGCGGATGCACCGGGAAGATCAAGGGCAGGTCGGCGGCAATCTGCTTGAGCGCACCGGCTATGCCACGCAGATTGCCTTCGTCGTCCACGTTGGACGGACGATGCAGCGTCACCACGCCATATTTGGGATAGCGGGCCTTGATGGCCTGGGTTTCCATGCCCGCCTTGTCGGAAGCGTCGAGTTTGTCGCGCTGGAAGAGCAGGTTATCGACCATCACATGTCCGACATGGAAGACCACATCCTGGGCCTTGCCTTCACGCAACAGGTTGTCCACACCCGCCGGCTCGGTGCAGAAGAACCAGTCGGAGATGCTGTCAGTCACCAGGCGGTTGATCTCCTCGGGCATGCGCATGTCACCGCTGCGCAGGCCGGCTTCCACGTGGGCCACGGGGATGTCGAGTTTCTTGGCGTCGATGGAGCAGGCCAGGGTGGAATTCACATCACCCACCACCAGCACACAGTCGGGGCGGGCCTTCTGGCAGATTTCCTCGAAAGCCACCATGATCTTGGCGGTCTGGGTGGCGTGGCTGCCGCCTCCGGCCTCCAGGTGGTAATCAGGCTTGGGAATGCCCAGCTCATCGAAGAAAACGTCGCTCATTTCCCGGTCATAGTGCTGGCCGGTATGGATGATGCGAAAGTCGAAGCGATCGGCCCGCGCCTGCAGGGCTCGCACGATCGGCGCAATCTTCATGAAATTGGGACGCGCGCCGGCGACGAGATAGATGAGGGAACGGGGCATGCGGGACTCCACGGACGGAATGACAGGCGCGCATTATCGCGCGGGGCTGACCGGGCCAACAAAGAAATAATTGTCAGACTTGCGCCAACGGCAGGGACTCAGGGGAAGGTTTCACATTCTCCCAGGGGCTTGCCAGCCAGGTCCTTGGCCGACAGCAGGGGGGCCGCGTCGAGGGGCCAGGCAACCCCCACGTCGGGGTCGTTCCAGGCCAGGCTGCGTTCATGCTCGGGGGCGTAGTAGTCGGTGGTCTTGTACAGAAAATCGGCGCTGTCGGAAGTCACCAGGAAACCATGTGCAAAGCCCGGCGGAATCCAGAACTGGCGGTTGTTCTCTTCCGACAGCTCGGCCCCGACCCACTTCCCGAAGGTGGGCGACGCGCGGCGCAGATCCACCACCACGTCGAACACCGAGCCGCGGACCACCCGCACGAGCTTTCCCTGGGACTGCTGGATCTGGTAATGCAGGCCGCGCAGCACCCCCCTGCCGGAGCGGGAGTGATTGTCCTGCACAAAATCCACGTCCAGCCCGGTGGCCTCGCGGAACACGCGGGCGTTGTAGCTTTCCATGAAGAAGCCCCGGGCATCACCAAACACCTTGGGCTCGAGGATCAGGGGGCCGGCGATGGCGGTGGGGATGACTTTCATCAGAACACTTTTTCGTCAAGGATGCGCAACAGGTACTGACCATAGCCATTCTTGGCCAGCGGGGCGGCGAGCGCCTGGAGCTGCTCGGCAGCGATCCAGCCGGAACGCCAGGCGATTTCCTCGGGGCAGGCGATCTTGAGGCCCTGGCGCTTCTCGATGGTCTGGATGAACAGGCCGGCTTCGAGCAGGCTTTCATGGGTGCCGGTGTCGAGCCAGGCGTGGCCACGGCCCATCACCTGGACATCCAGCGCGCCCCATTCGAGATATTGGCGATTGACGTCGGTGATCTCCAGCTCGCCCCGGGGGCCGGGCTTGAGGTCGCGGGCAATGTCCACCACCCGGTTGTCGTAGAAATACAGGCCGGTCACCGCGTAGCGGCTCTTCGGCGCCTTGGGCTTTTCTTCGAGACTGATGGCCCGGCCCGCGGCGTCGAACTCGACAACCCCGTAGCGCTCCGGGTCGTGCACCGGGTAGGCAAACACGGTGGCGCCGTCATGACGGGTGCTGGCGGCGCGCAGATCACGGCCGAACTCATGGCCGTAGAAGAGGTTGTCCCCCAGCACCAGGGCGCTGGGGCCGGTGCCGACAAAGTCGGCGCCGATCACGAAGGCCTGGGCCAGACCGTCGGGGCTGGGCTGCACGGCGTATTGCAGATTGAGGCCCCACTGGGCACCGTCGCCCAGCAGTTGCTGGAAGCGCGGGGTGTCCTGGGGGGTGGAGATGATGAGGATGTCGCGAATACCCGCCAGCATCAGGGTGCTGAGGGGGTAGTAGATCATCGGATTGTCGTACACCGGGATGAGCTGCTTGGACACGGCCAGGGTGGCCGGGTGCAGCCGGGTACCGGAGCCGCCGGCGAGGATGATGCCTTTGCGTTGGGTCATGGGGAGATCCATTTACAGAATTTCGGTGAGCATGCGGTCAACACCCTGCTGCCAGGCCGGCAGGCTGAGCCCGAAGGCCTGCCGGAGCTTGCGGGTGTCGAGCCGGGAGTTGGCCGGGCGGGCCGC
>JAEUNV010000246.1 GCA_016790385.1 Zoogloea sp. | reverse complement strand
TGTTTTTCGTCTTTTCGACGAATAGTCGATTCCTCGCGGTGCCATGATCCCGTTCGCCAAAGAAACTCTTCCCATCAGCCTCGAAGACGAGATGCGTCATGCCTACCTGGATTACGCGATGAGCGTGATCGTCGGGCGGGCCCTCCCGGACGTGCGCGACGGCCTCAAGCCCGTCCATCGCCGCGTGCTGTATGCCATGCACGAACTGGGCAATGACTGGAACAAGGCTTACAAGAAGTCGGCGCGTATCGTTGGTGATGTGATCGGTAAGTACCATCCCCACGGCGATCAGTCGGTGTATGACACGATCGTTCGCATGGCCCAGGATTTCTCCCTTCGTTACATGCTGGTGGACGGTCAGGGCAACTTTGGTTCGGTGGATGGCGACAGTGCGGCGGCCATGCGTTACACCGAAATTCGTATGGCCAAGATCGGCCATGAGTTGCTGGCGGATATTGAAAAAGAGACGGTCGACTTCGGGCCTAACTACGACGGTTCCGAGAAGGAGCCGCTGGTGCTGCCAGCGCGCATTCCCAACCTGCTTATCAATGGTTCCGGCGGTATCGCGGTCGGGATGGCAACCAATATTCCGCCCCACAACCTGACCGAGATAGTGGATGCCTGCCTGAAGCTCCTGCAGGATCCGGAAACCACAATCGATGAGCTGATCAAGATTGTTCCCGCCCCTGATTTTCCGACGGCGGGCCTGATTTACGGTCTGGCGGGCGTGCAGGAGGGCTATCGCACGGGCCGCGGCCGGGTGGTGATGCGGGCGCGTACCCACTTCGAGGACATTGGCAAGGGAGATCGGCAGGCGATCATCGTTGATGAGTTGCCCTATCAGGTCAATAAGAAGACCTTGATCGAGAAGATTGCCGAGTTGGTCAACGAGAAGCGCATCGAGGGCATCAGCGATCTCCGTGACGAGTCCGACAAGTCAGGCATGCGCGTGGTCATCGAGCTTAAGCGCAACGAGATGCCCGATGTGGTGTTGAACAACCTGTTCAAGCAGACGCAGCTGCAGGATACCTTCGGCATGAATATGGTGGCGCTGGTGGATGGCAAGCCACGCCTGCTGAATCTGCTGCAGATGCTCGACTGCTTCCTCGCCCATCGCCGCGAGGTGGTGACCCGACGCACCATCTTCGAGCTGCGCAAGGCCCGCGAGCGCGGTCATATTCTCGAAGGGTTGGCGGTGGCCTTGTCCAACGTGGACGAGATCATTGCCCTCATCAAGGCGGCCCCAACGCCACCGGAGGCGAAGAAAGCACTGATGGCGCGGCAGTGGCGTTCGGCCCTTGTTGAGGAGATGCTTTCCCGCGCAACGGCGGAAAATTACCGGCCCGACGGCCTTGCGCCTGAGTTCGGTCTGTCTGCGCAGGGCTATCGCCTGTCTGACGCCCAGGCCCAGGCCATCCTGGAATTGCGTTTGCAGCGCCTGACCGGTCTCGAGCAGGACAAGATCGTTGCCGAGTACAAGGAGGTGATGGACAACATTGCCGACCTGCTCGACATCCTGGCCAAGCCAGCGCGGATTACCGCGATCATCGTGGACGAGCTGACGCTCATCAAGCAGCAGTTCGGTGACCCCCGGCGCTCCGAAGTGGTGATGAACACGGCCGACATCAATATTGAAGACCTGATCGCACCTCAGGACATGGTCGTGACCTTGTCCCACACAGGCTATTTCAAGCGTCAGCCGCTGACCGACTACCGGGCCCAGAAGCGTGGCGGTCGCGGCAAGCAGGCGGCTGCGGTGAAGGACGATGATTTCGTTGACCAGTTGTTCGTCGCCAATACCCATGACCATATCCTTTGCTTCTCCAGTCGTGGCCGCCTGTACTGGCTGAAGGTTTATGAGGTTCCCGAGGGCAACCGGAACTCCCGCGGCAAGCCCATCGTCAATCTCTTCCCGCTGCTTGAAGGCGAGAAGATCACGGCGGTGCTGCCGGTCAAGGAGTTTGATGAGGGGCACTTCGTGTTCATGGCCACGGCCCAGGGAACGGTCAAGAAGACCCCGCTTACTGATTTCTCCAACCCGCGCAAGGCCGGGATCATCGCCGTGGGTCTGGACGAAGGTGACTACCTGGTTGGCGTGGCCATCACTGACGGTGAGCATGATGTGATGATGTTCTCGGATGCGGGGAAGGCCGTCCGATTCAGCGAGAACGACGTCCGGCCGATGGGCCGTCAGGCCCGCGGCGTCCGCGGCATGATGCTGGAGGACGGTCAGACCGTGATTGCCATGCTGGTGGCGGGCAATGAAGAGCAAAGCGTGCTCACCGCGACCGAGAACGGTTTCGGCAAGCGCACTCCGATCGGTGAGTACACGCGCCATGGTCGTGGCACCAAAGGCATGATTGCCATCCAGACTTCGGACCGGAACGGGCGGGTGGTGGCGGCGACGCTGGTAACCGAAAAGGATCAGATCATGCTGATCACCACGGGCGGCGTGCTGGTACGGACACGGGTGTCGGAGATTCGCGAGATGGGTCGGGCGACCCAGGGTGTGACACTGATATCCGTGGATGAAGGCAGTACGCTCTCCGGCGTACAGAAAATTCTCGAAGGTGAAGAGGAAGAGCAGGACGTTGCCGGCGACGAAGGCGCCCGGCCCGACGCCTGAACGGATTGAACAAGGATTCACACGATGCGGGTATTCAATTTCTCTGCGGGTCCGGCGGTCTTGCCGACGGCGGTCCTGGAACAGGTGCGCGACGAGCTGCTCGACTGGCATGGAACCGGTATGGGCATCATGGAGATGAGTCACCGGGGCAAGGATTTCTCCGGCGTCATCCACGAGGCCGAAGCCGATCTGAGGGCGTTGATGGGCATTCCATCCAGCCATCGTGTGCTGTTCCTCCAGGGTGGGGCGACTCAGCAGTTCGCCCAGATTCCGATGAATCTCCTGGATGGCCGTTCGGCCGATTACGTCGTCACCGGCGCATGGTCGAAGAAGGCCTACAAGGAGGCGCAGCGTGTCGGCAATGTGCGCTTGGCGGGATCCACCGAGGATGACGGATTCAACCGCCTGCCTGCGGCGGATGAGCTGAAGCTTGATCCCCAGGCGGCGTATCTGCACCTCTGCACCAACGAAACCATCCATGGTGTCGAGATGTTCGAACTTCCCGACTCGCCCGCGGGAGTGCCGGTTGTGGCGGATATGAGTTCGCACATTCTGTCGCGTCCGATGGATGTAGGCAGTTACGGGCTGATTTACGCCGGAGCCCAGAAGAACATCGGCCCGGCCGGTCTTGTCGTGGTGATCGTGCGCGAGGATCTGCTCGGCAAGGCCTCCGCGATCACGCCAAGCGTAATGAACTACACAACGATGGCGGACAACGGCTCCATGCTCAACACGCCGCCAACTTTCAGCATCTACCTCGCCGGGTTGATCTTCAAGAATCTCAGGGCCCAGGGGGGGCTTGCGGCGGTGGAGCAGGCCAATGCCGCCAAGGCCAAGCGTGTTTATGATGCCATCGACGGCAGTGGTGGTTTCTATCGCAACCCGGTGGCAGTCGATTGCCGGTCGCGCATGAACATCCCTTTCACCCTCTCCAATCCCGCTCTGGATGGGGCGTTTCTGGCAGAAGCGGCCGAGCGCAGGCTGGTGGGGCTCAAGGGGCACAAGTCGGTAGGCGGCATGCGGGCGTCGATCTATAACGCCATGTCGTTTGAAGGCGTGGATGCCCTGGTGGCGTTGATGCAGGACTTTGCGGCACGCAAGGGGTGAGCGGGCAGGACTATGGGCTGGCGGGAGAAGGCATGAACGAAGGGATGCTGCAGGAACTCGGCGTGGTGCGCGAGCAGATTGACGCCATCGATGCGCAGTTGCTGGTCTTGCTCAATCAGCGTGCAAAGTGCGCCCAGCACGTTGGTGAGATCAAGGCCCGATTTGGCGACGCGGGCTACATTTACCGGCCTGAGCGTGAGGCTCAGGTGCTGCGCCGGATCCAGGGGCTCAACGCCGGCCCGCTTCCCAACGAGAGCATCACTTTCTTCTTCAGGGAGGTGATGTCGGCCTGCTTGTCACTCGAGACGCCTCTCGGCGTCGCCTTCCTTGGGCCTCTGGGAACGTTTTCCGAGAGTGCCGCGGTCAAGCATTTCGGTCATGCCGCCCGCCTCGCGCCCCAGGGCACCATTGACGATGTGTTCCGTGAAGTGGAGGCGGGTCATGCCCATTACGGCGTGGCGCCGGTTGAGAACTCCACGGAAGGTGCGGTGGGCCGCACCCTTGATCTGCTGCTTGGTTCGCCTCTCAAGATCTGCGGCGAGGTTGTGTTGCGTATTCATCAGCATCTGATGACCCGTGAGACCGAGCTAGGCCGGATTACCAAGGTGTATTCCCATGCCCAGTCCCTGGCTCAGTGTCATGAGTGGTTGAACCGTTCGCTTCCCGGTATTCCGCGTATTTCTGTGGGTAGCAATGCCGAAGCGGCGCGCCTTGCCGCCCAGGAGCCCGGAGCGGCGGCCATAGCCGGCGAGGCGGCCTCGGAGCGTTATGTGCTGCCTCGACTCGTGGAAAGCATCGAGGACGAACCCAATAACACCACCCGCTTCCTGGTGCTGGGGCGCCACGACGCCGGGCGGACCGGGGCGGACAAAACGTCCCTGATCATGTCGGCAGCGAACCGCCCGGGTGCGGTCCACGAGCTGCTGGCGCCCCTCGCCGAGGCCGGAGTGTCAATGAGCCGTCTTGAATCCCGCCCCGCCCGGGCCGCCCTTTGGGAATACGTGTTCTATGTGGATATCGAGGGTCACCGCGAGGACCCGGGCGTGAAGGCCGCGTTGGACGCACTGGCCCGCCGGGCTGCCTATCTCAAGATCCTGGGTTCCTATCCCCAGGCTGTGTACTGA
>JAEUNV010000223.1 GCA_016790385.1 Zoogloea sp. | reverse complement strand
TTTTTTTTCGGGCCGGGCTGGCCCGGCCTGAAAACTGTCGTACTTATGCTTCCTCGCGGGCGGCACGCTTGCGGTCGTGTTCCTTGAGGAAACGCTTGCGCAGACGGATGCTCTTGGGGGTGATTTCAACGATCTCGTCATCGGCAATGAATTCGATGGCGGATTCGAGCGTCAGCTGGATCGGGTTGATCAGGCGAACGGCTTCGTCGGTGCCCGAGGCGCGCACGTTGGTGAGCTGCTTGCCCTTGATCGGGTTCACCACCAGATCGTTGTCGCGGGTGTGGATGCCGATGATCATGCCTTCGTACAAGGCATCGCCGGGGCTGACGAACATGCGGCCGCGGTCCTGCAGGTTCCACAGGGCGTAGGCCACGGCCTCACCGTCGTTCTGGGAGATCAGCACTCCATTGCGACGCTCTGCCAGCGTGCCGCCCATCGGACCGTAGTCGTCGAACACGTGGCTGGCCAGACCGGTACCGCGGGTCATGGTCAGGAACTCGCCCTGGAAGCCGATCAGACCGCGGGCCGGGATGCGGTATTCGAGACGCACACGGCCCTTGCCATCCGGCTGCATGTCCTGAAGTTCACCGCGGCGGCGGCCGAGTTCTTCCATCACGCCGCCCTGGTGTTCTTCTTCCACGTCGACGGTGAGCATTTCATAGGGTTCGCACTTGACACCGTCGATGTCCTTGAACACCACGCGGGGGCGGCCCACGGCCATCTCGTAGCCTTCCCGACGCATGTTTTCCAGCAGGATGGTGAGGTGCAGTTCGCCACGGCCGGACACTTCGAAGGTGTCGGAGTCGTTGGTGAAGTTGACGCGCAGGGCGACGTTCTTCAGCAGTTCCTTCTCGAGGCGCTCGCGGATCTGGCGGCTGGTGACGAACTTGCCTTCGCGGCCAGCCAGGGGAGAACTATTGACCATGAAGTTCATGGTCAGGGTGGGCTCGTCCACGGCAATGGGGGTCATGCCTTCGAGGCACTCGGGGTCACACAGGGTCACGCCGATATTGACCTGCTGGATGCCCGCCACCAGCACGATGTCGCCGGCTTCCGCGGATTCGGCCGGGGAGCGCTCCAGGCCCTTGAAGGTGAGGATCTGGGAGACCTTGCCCTTGCCCCGGTTTTCGTCACCGTACATGACGACGACTTCCTGATTGGGCTTGATGCGACCACGCTTGATGCGGCCAATACCGATCTGACCCATGTAGGTGGAGTAGTCGAGGGAGCAGACCTGCATCTGCAGGGGGCCATCGGCGTCCACTTCAGGGGCCGGCACGTGCTTGAGGATGGCCTCGAACAGGGGACGCATGTCCTTGCGCTCGTCTTCCAGGTTCTCCATCGCGAAGCCGTTGAGGCCCGAGGCGTAGATGATGGGGAAGTCGAGCTGCTCGTCGGTGGCGCCGAGCTTGTCGAACAGATCGAAGGTGTGGTTGATGACCCAGTCGGGGCGGGCGCCCGGGCGATCGATCTTGTTGATCACGACGATGGGCTTGAGACCGAGGGCCAGAGCCTTGCGCGTCACGAAGCGGGTCTGGGGCATGGGGCCTTCAACGGAATCGACCAGCAGGAGCACGCTGTCGACCATGGACAGCACACGCTCGACTTCGCCGCCGAAGTCGGCATGGCCCGGGGTGTCGACGATGTTGATGTGGGTGTCGCCGTATTGGATGGCGCAGTTCTTCGAGAGGATCGTGATGCCCCGTTCCTTTTCGATATCGTTGCTGTCCATCACCCGTTCGCTGACCTGCTGGTTCTCACGGAAGGTGCCGGACTGGCGGAGGAGCTGGTCGACGAGGGTGGTCTTGCCGTGGTCAACGTGGGCGATGATGGCAATGTTTCGAATGGCGCGGGACATGGGGTTGGATACCGGAAGTACTTGTAAACCCGAAATTTTAGCACGTCTTTGCGCATCGCAGCATGGGCGGGGTGGCCTGCCCGCCGTGCTAAGATTCGCGCCCGACAGCGAATTGAGGAGTAGCCGGATATGCTGGCAATCATCGGCGGTAGCGGCCTGACGCAGCTTGCGTCCCTGGATCTGATCCGGCGGGAGGTTGTGCGCACCCCTTTTGGTGAGCCGTCCGGGGCATTGACGTTTGGCCGCCTGTGCTCGCGGCCGGTCGTGTTTCTCGCCCGGCACGGCTATGGGCATACGATTTCGCCCCACCGGGTGAACTACCAGGCCAATCTGTGGGCGCTGCACCAGGCCAAGGTGGATGCAATCATCTCAGTGGCGTCCGTGGGCGGCATTCGGGCTGACCTGTGCCCCGGATCGCTGGTGGTGCCCCATCAGATCGTCGATTACACGTGGGGGCGCAAGAGCACTTTCCATGAGGGCTCGGAGGAGCCGGTGGTGCACATCGATTTCACTGATCCTTACGAGCAAACCCTGCGCCAGACGATACTGCGCGCGGCAGCGGCGGCGGGTGAAGCCGTTACCGATGGCGCAGTGTATGCGGCCACCCAGGGGCCGCGGCTCGAAACCGCGGCCGAGATCAATCGTCTGGAGCGGGATGGCTGCGACGTGGTGGGCATGACCGGCATGCCGGAGGCGGTGCTGGCGCGGGAGCTCGGGATCCCCTACGCGGCGATCAATGTTGTTGCCAACTATGCCGCTGGGCGCGCTGCGAGTGCTTCCGGTATTTGTTTTGACAGTATCGATGCGGTGCTCAGGGAGGCGATGGGGCGGGTGCGCAGGGTGCTCGACCACATCTGCGAAGCATGATCCGCGAAGTATTACGGATGGGTGATCCGCGGCTCCTGCGCCGTGCAGCGCCTGTTGAGGTTTTTGCCACGCGGGAGCTGGCGGCCCTCATCCAGGACATGCGCGACACCATGGCCCATCTTAATGGTGCCGGCCTGGCCGCCCCGCAGATCGGCGTGGATCTCCGGGTGGTGATCTTCGGTGGAGGCGCGAATCCGCGTTATCCGGATGCCTCCAGCGTGCCCGATACGGTATTGATCAATCCGGTGCTGACACCTCTTTCGGATGACGAGGAGGGCGGCTGGGAGGGCTGCCTGTCCGTGCCGGGGCTGCGAGGCTGGGTGTCGCGCTGGACCGATCTGCATTACGCCGGTTTCGATGAACAGGGGCAGGCTTTTGCGCGCCGAGCGACGGGTTTTCATGCCCGCGTGGTTCAGCACGAGTGCGACCATCTGGATGGGGTGCTCTACCCCATGCGGGTGAGGGATTTTTCCCGCTTCGGCTATACCGAAGTGCTTTTTCCGGACGGGGTTGTCGTGGCCGACGACTGATGTGCCGCCGGCCGGCCCCGCCATGCTCAGATTGTCAGTTTTTCCAGCAGGTCGGATTCGATCTTGAGGATCTGGGCGTCTTGGGACAAGCCCGGGCCGCTGATCAGGAAGGTGTCTTCCACCCGCTCGCCCAGGGTGGCGATCTTGGCTGTGTGCAAATTGATGCCGTAGGCCACCAAGGTTTCGGCAACGCCAAAGAGCAGACCGGGACGGTCCGCGGCGGTCACCGACATGATGTAGTGCTGGCATCTCTCGTCAGGGCGGATGCTGATTTCAGGGGCGATCGGGAAGTGCTTCACCTCGCGGGAGAGGCGCCCGGTGGCCGGGCGATCGAGGGGGGCGTGGGTGGCAAGCCGTTCGGTGAGATCGTGTTCGAGAAGGGTGATCAGATCCCGGTAGTGGACCTCCTGCCCCGGATCGAGCAGGACGAAACTGTCCAGAGCGTAGCCGTGGCGGGTGGTGTGGATCTTGGCGTCGGCGATGGAGAATCCGAGGCGGCTGAAAAAACCGCACAGTCGCACGAACAGATCCCGCTGATCCTTCATGTAGACCATGACCTGCAAGCCTTCGCCCACATGGCTCAGACGGGCCTTGACGACGGGTTGTTCGGTTTCCACCCGGTAATACAGCATGCGGGCGTGCCATGCGATCTCCTCGGGGTCGTGGCGCAGGAAGTAAACCGTGTCGAGTTGGTCCCAGAGGGCATCCTCCGTTCCCGGCCGCAGTCCGTAATAGCGCAGCAGATTGCGGGCGTCGTCCTGGCGAATGGGGGTGCCCAGTGCCTGCTGGGGGGTGGCGCCTCTTAGCAGGCGCTGGGCCGCAAAAAAGAGATCCTCCAGGAGCTTGCCCTTCCAGCCGTTCCAGACTTTCGGGCTGGTGCCCCGGATGTCCGCGTGGGTGAGGATGTACAGGGCGTTGAGCCGGCGTTCGTTTTCCACCAGTCTGGCGAAGCGGCGAATCACTTCCAGATCCGAAAGATCCTGCTTCTGGGCGACGTTGGACATGGAAAGATGGTGTTGCACCAGCCACTCGACCAACAGGGTGTCGTTCTCTTCAAGACCGTGGGACTCGCAGAAATCCCGTGCGTCCTTCATTCCCAGTTTTGAATGGTCGCCACCTCGACCCTTTGCAATGTCGTGAAAGAGCGCGGCGATGTAGATCAGCCACGGCTTCTCAAAGCTCGTGCTGAGGCGGGTCAGCAGGGGGTATTCGTGGGCATGCTCGGCCACCATGAAGCGTCGCACATTGCGCAGCACCTGCAGGATGTGCTGATCCACCGTATAGACGTGGAAGAGATCGTGCTGCATCTGACCGACGATGCGCCGCCAGGCCGGCAGGTAGAAGCTCAGGATGCCGTATTGGTTCATGCGTCGCATCTCGTGCACGACGCCGCGCTTCTGTTGCAGCAGGCGCAGGAACAGGGCGCGATTGGCAGGGTTCTGACGAAACTCCGCGTTGATCAGCTTGCGGCCCCGCCACAGGGCGCGGAGCGTGCGCGCCGTCATTCCCTTGAGTTCGGAACGTTGCTCCAGGAGCAGGAAACATTCGAGCAGGGCGCTGGGGTGGCGATCAAACACCCCCTCGTCGCGCACGTCGAGCAATTCGCGCACGCATTGGAAGCGCTCGTTGATGTTGATAGCCGCTGGGTAACGGTTGGGGAAGAACTCGACCCCGAAATTGAGCAGCAGGATGGTGTTGAGCTGGGTGACCTTCTTGGCCGTCCGGTAGTACTCCTGCATGAATACCTCGGAGGCTCTGCGCGCTTCCGTTGCGTCAAAGCCGAAGCGTCGGGCGAGCTTTTCCTGGTGGTCGAAGAGCAGGCGGTCCTCCCGGCGCCCGGTGAGGTGATGCAGGCGGATGCGCACATGTTGCAGGAAACGCTCCAGTTCCCGCAGTTCCGTGGCCTCATCTTCCGTGACGAGGCCATGTTGGGCGAGATCCCGCCAGTGGGTGCCCATACCCGCAGCACGGCTGATCCACCCGATCACTTGCAGATCCCGCAGCCCGCCCGGGCTCTCCTTGCAGTTCGGCTCGAGGGAGTAGGGTGTCTCGTTGTGGCGGGTGTAGCGCTGTTCCTGTTCCAGGCGTTTGGCCTTGAAGAACTGCCCTGCGTTTAGGACGCTGCGCAAACTGGTCTCGAATCGCTGATACAGCTGGGTGTTGCCCAGGATGCAGCGTGCTTCGAGCAGATTGGTCATCACGGTCACGTCGATGGCGGCTTCTTCAAGACAGGCCTCAACGGTGCGCACACTATGGCCGATCTCGAGACCGATATCCCATATCAGACCAATCATCCGGGTCAGGCGATCCTCCAGGTCGGCGTCCGGTTCCTCGTCCAGCAGAAAAAGCAGATCGACGTCCGAGCAGGGGAAGAGTTCTTCGCGCCCGTATCCGCCCACTGCCACCAGCGTGGCCGAGGCGGGAAGCCCGAAATCGCGCCACAGGTCGGTGAGCACACCGTCCACCAGCCGGGAGCGGCCGCGCAGGATGGGTTCTGTCAGCGGGCGCGCCTCGTAGGCTGCGCGCAAGCTTTCTCCGCCTGTCTTTAGGCGGGTCTTGTAGCGGACAATAAGTTCGCGGGCGGTGTCGGGCGGGACAATCGAGCTGGATTCGGACATCTTCGAGAGGGTTCTCAGGGCAGGAGGGAGGCGACGATGTCCGGGCGGGCCGGTGAGCCCGCGGAAAGAGTCAGTACTTCAACGCCGGAATCCGTGACGAGGATCATGTGTTCCCATTGGGCGGACAGGCTGCGATCACGGGTGACGATGGTCCACCCGTCGGGCAACTCGGAGATCGCTGCCTTGCCGGCGTTGATCATCGGTTCGATGGTGAAGATCATGCCCGGCTTGAGTTCGATACCGGTATCCCGTTTTCCGTAGTGCAGGACTTGGGGGTCTTCGTGGAAATTCGCGCCGATGCCGTGGCCGCAGAACTCCCGTACCACCGAGAAGCCGTTGGATTCCGCATGCCTCTGGATGGCATGGCCGATATCGCCGAGATGGGCGCCCGGTCGCACCTGGGCGATGCCGAGCCACAGACACTCATAGGTGACCTGGCACAGCCGTCGGGCCAGGATGCTGCAATTGCTGTCTCCGCCGACAAGGAACATCCGGCTGGTGTCGCCGTGGTAGCCGTCCTTGATCACCGTGATGTCCAGATTGACGATGTCGCCCTTCTTCAGGGCTTTGTCTCCCGGAACGCCGTGACAGACCTGGTGGTTGATCGAGGTGCAGATGGACTTGGGGTACGGTTTGTAGCCCGGGGGGCAATAATTCAGCGGGGCGGGGACGCAACCCTGGACCTCGACCATGTAGTCATGACAGAGGCGGTCGAGTTCGGCTGTGGTGACTCCCGGCTTGACGTAGGGCGTGATGTAGTCGAGTACTTCGGAGCCGAGACGGCCCGCGATGCGCATTTTTTCGATTTCCTGCGGCGTTTTTATGCTGACGCTCATGGGGCTTCATCTATTGGGGTATGAGCGCACTAGGCTAGCTCATGCGGCGCCCGCGGGCAATCTGGCTGGAACGCACGGCCATGGCCGGCCTTGAGAGATGTAATGGGTTGCTGCTACAATCGGAGGCTTGTCTGGTACATGCCAGGCAAAATTCACACGTCCGGCCCATTGAGGTCCGGCAGGAATCCGAAAGGAAGTCTGCGGCAAGGCGTGGTTCCGCATGGGCGGGCCAGGCAGGCTGGACGGCGGTCAAACCTCGGTATTGGAGTACAAAATGTCTGTCACCATGCGTCAAATGCTCGAAGCGGGCGTCCACTTCGGCCATCAAACCCGTTTCTGGAACCCGAAGATGGCACCGTTCATCTTTGGTCAGCGCAACAAGATCCATATCGTCAACCTCGAGAAGACCCTCGTCAAGTACAACGAGGCCATGGATTTCGTGCGCAAGCTGGCCGCCAATCGCGGCACCGTGCTGATGGTTGGCACCAAGCGTCAGGCCCGCGAAATCGTGGCTGAGGAAGCCCGTCGCGCCGGCATGCCCTACGTCGATGAGCGCTGGCTGGGCGGTATGCTCACCAACTTCAAGACCGTCAAGGTGTCCATCAAGCGTCTGAAGGAAATGGAAGCCATGGTGGAAGACGGTTCGATCGAGCGCCTCTCCAAGAAGGAAGCTCTGATGGCTTCCCGTGAGCTCGAGAAGCTCCAGAAGAGCCTGGGCGGCATCAAGGATCTGGGCGGCCTGCCGGATGCCCTGTTCGTGATCGACGTGGGCTACCACAAGATCGCCATCACCGAAGCCAACAAGCTGGGTATTCCGGTCGTGGCTGTCGTCGATACCAATCACACCCCTGAGGGTGTGGATTTCGTGATCCCGGGTAACGACGATTCGTCCCGCGCGATCCGCCTTTACGCCCGTGGCGTGGCCGATGCCGTGCTGGAAGGCAAGAACCAGGTGATCCAGGAAATCGTCGCGGCCGGTTCCGACGAGTTCGTGGAAGTGGAAGACAGCGCCGAAGAGCAAGCCTGAGTCTTACCGAATTCGATTAAATAGATATATCTAGGAGCAAGCATGGCGGAAATTACCGCAGGCATGGTCAAGGAGCTGCGCGAGAAGACCGACGCACCCATGATGGAATGCAAGAAGGCCCTGTCCGAAGCCGCTGGTGACATGGCCAAGGCCGAAGAGATCCTGCGTGTCAAGCTGGGTAACAAGGCCTCCAAGGCTGCTACCCGTGTGACCGCGGAAGGTATCGTGGGGGTGTATATCTCCGCCGATGCCAAGCTCGGCGCGATGGTTGAAGTGAACTGCGAAACCGACTTCGTGGCCAAGAACGATGACTTCCTGGCGCTGGTCAAGAACGTTGCCGAACTCGTCGCCGTCAAGAATCCGGCGGATGTGGAGGCTCTCTCGGCGCTTGATCTGAATGGTCAGAGCGTGGAGGAGGTTCGCAAGGCACTCGTCGGCAAGATCGGTGAGAACATGTCCATCCGCCGCTTCGTGCGTGTGGAGGCCAAGGGTGCCGTGGCCAACTACATCCACGGCGGTGCCAAGATTGGCGTGCTGATCGATCTGGTGGGTGGCGACGAAGCGCTGGCCAAGGATCTGGCCATGCACATTGCCGCTTCCAAGCCCAAGTCCCTCGATGCTTCCGGTGTTCCCGCCGAGCTGCTGGACGTGGAGCGTCGTGTCGCGATCGAGAAGGCCCGCGAAGCCGGCAAGCCGGAAGCCATGCTCGAGAAGATCGCTGAAGGTACGGTTCAGAAGTTCCTGAAGGATGTGACCCTTCTTGACCAAGTCTTCGTCAAGGCCGAGGATGGCAAGCAGACCGTCAGCCAGTTGCTGAAGGCAAAGGGTGCGACCGTTGCCGGTTTTACCCTTTTCATCGTCGGTGAAGGCATCGAGAAGAAGGTGACCGACTTCGCCGCTGAGGTGGCCGCCCAGGCTGCTGCCGCGGCCCAGAAGTAAGAGGTTGTCAGAACGATGAGTCAGCCCGCCTACAAACGCATTCTCCTCAAGCTTTCCGGCGAAGCCCTGATGGGTGACGACGCTTACGGTATCAACCGTGAGGTGGTCGCCGGGATCGTCACCGACGTGGTAGAGGTCAGCCGCATCGGTGTCGAGGTCGGGATCGTTATTGGAGGCGGGAACATCTTCCGTGGAATGGCGGGGGCGGCGTCCGGAATGGATCGCGCCACCGCCGACTACATGGGGATGCTGGCCACCGTAATGAATGCCATGGCCCTTGCCGATGCCTTCCGGGCGGCAGGGGTTAACGCGCGGGTCCAATCGGCCCTGCGCATCGACCAGGTGGTCGAGCCTTACATCCGCGGCAAGGCGATCCGTTATCTCGAAGAAGGCCGTGTCGTCATTTTTGGTGCCGGCACTGGCAATCCCTTCTTCACCACTGATACCGCTGCGGCCCTGCGTGGTTCGGAGATCGGTGCGGACATCGTGCTGAAGGCGACCAAGGTGGATGGCATCTATACCGCGGATCCCAAGAAAGACCCGTCGGCGACCCGCTTCCACAAAATTTCCTTTGACGAAGCGATCTCCCGGAATCTTGCGGTCATGGATGCGACGGCCTTTGCGCTGTGCCGTGATCAGCGACTTCCCATCAACGTCTTCAGCCTTTTCAAGAGCGGGGCGTTGAAGCGGGTGGTGATGGGCGAAGACGAAGGTACGCTGGTCTACTGCTGAGGATGAAGCAATGATTCCCGAGCTTAAGAAAACAACTGAACACAAGATGCAGCGCTCCATTGAGGCGCTCAAGCTGGATCTCGCCAAGGTGCGTACCGGCCGGGCCCACGTGGGTATTCTTGATCATGTGATGGTCGAGTACTATGGCAGTCCGGTGCCCATCAGCCAAGTGGCGAACATCACCCTGATCGATGCGCGCACCATTGGCGTCCAGCCTTGGGAAAAGCCGATGGTCGGGAAGGTTGAAAAGGCCATCCGGGATTCCGATCTGGGCCTCAACCCGGCTGCGCAGGGGGAAATCATCCGTGTGCCCATGCCTGCCCTGACGGAAGAGCGCCGCAAGGAGCTGATCAAGGTTGTGAAGCACGAGGGCGAAGGCGCCAAGGTTGCGGTCCGCAATCTGCGCCGGGACGCCAATGCGGCGCTCAAGGATGCCCTGAAGGCAAAAACGATTTCTGAAGATGATGAACGGCGTGCTCAGGACGACGTTCAGAAGTTGACGGACAAGGCGATTGTCGAGATCGACAAGCTTCTCGCTCAGAAAGAACAAGAGCTGATGCAGATCTGATCCTCGGGTCGGTTGCTGCTTTCCGGGTTTCTTTTCTTCCAGGCCGATACGATATGGTGCGATTGCCGTTTCTCAGCTCCACTAGGGCCGTACCCGAGGCCTTGAAGGTTCCGCGGCACATCGCAATCATCATGGATGGCAATGGGCGTTGGGCGCGCAAGCGCTTGATGCCGCGGGTTGCCGGTCATGCCAAGGGAGTGGACTCCCTGCGCGATGTGATCCGGAGCTGCCTCGATCGCGGGGTGGAATACCTTACGGTGTTCGCGTTCAGCTCCGAGAACTGGCGTCGTCCCAAGGACGAAGTGTCGTTCCTGATGCAGTTGTTCGTGAAGTCCCTGAAGGCGGAGATTGACCGGATCCACCGTAACGAAATCCGTTTGCGTGTGGTTGGCGATCTGGCTCCGTTCGACGATGCGCTGGTTTCGCTGATCCGTGATGGTGAGGCCCTGACGGCAGGGAACAGTCGGATGAACCTGACCATCTGCGCCAACTACGGTGGTCGTTGGGACATCATGCAGGCCGTCGGGAAGATGATCGCAGCCTCCGGAGACGCGGGGCGGACCTTCTCCGAAGAAGACCTTGCCCCCCACCTGGCGCTCAGTTTCAGTCCCGAGCCCGATTTGTTCATCCGTACCGGCGGTGAGCAGCGCATCAGCAATTTCATGCTCTGGCAACTCGCGTATTCGGAGCTTTATTTCACCGACAAGCTATGGCCGGAGTTTGGCGAGGCGGCGCTTGGCGAGGCCATTGCCTCCTACCAGGGACGCGAGCGGCGATTTGGCCGGACCAGTGAGCAGCTTGTCTCCGACAAGCCTGATACCGCTTCCGATCATGCTTAAGGCGCGGGTCATCACCGCGCTGGTCCTGCTTGCAGGCCTCCTCGCCGCACTGTTTTTGCTGCCTGCTGCTGGTTGGCTCGTGTTTGCCTCCGTCATCTGTGCTGTTGGAGCGTCCGAGTGGGCCACCATGTCGGGGTTTGGCGCCGTTTCCAGATTGATCTATTCGGCGATTCTTGGCGGGCTCTGCCTTGCCGCCGGGGTCGTGGGCGGATTGCATCAGGCGGCGACAGTGGCGCCCTTCGGGCTGGCTCCTGTTTATGGCCTTAGTGCGCTGTTCTGGGTCATGTGTGTGCCTTTCTGGCTGCGTGCCCGCTGGCAGTTGCCTGGGCATGGTGCTGCAGCGTTGATCGGTCTGGTTGTGCTGCTGCCGCCGAGTTTGGCGATTGCCCATCTGCGGCTGCTCAGCCCGTGGTTGCTTCTGGGCGTCATGGGGGCCGTCTGGGTCGCCGACATTGCCGCCTATTTCACCGGACGTGCCTTCGGTCGCCGCAAGCTGGCACCGGCTATCAGTCCCGGCAAGAGCTGGGAAGGCGCCTATGGTGCGGTGGCTGGCGTGATGCTCTATGGCTTGATCTGTCTTTCGTTTGTGGGGCATGGCCTGTCTTCCGGCGGGTATCTCCTCGCCGTGCCGGCGTTGGTGGCGTTCACTGCAATCAGCATCATCGGCGATCTTTTTGAGTCGCTGATCAAGCGCCAGGCCGGCGTTAAGGACAGCGGCAGCCTTTTGCCTGGCCATGGTGGTGTGCTCGACCGCATCGACAGTCTTACGTCCACGCTGCCGATAGCCGGCTTGCTGGCGCTCTGGATCGCTTCATGAAGTCATGAATCACGGCAAGAATCTCATCACGGTGCTCGGGGCTACGGGCTCCATCGGTGTCAGTACGCTGGATGTCGTTGCCAGGCATCCTGACCTGTTTGGCGTGTTTGCCCTCACGGCGCATCGTCAGGTGGACAAGCTCTTCGAGCAGTGTCTGGCGCACAGGCCCGCCTATGCTGTCCTGGAACGATCCGAGGACGCGTTGAGTTTGCAGTCCCGGCTCGACTCGGCGGGCTGTTGCACCGAGGTGCTGATTGGTTCCGCGGCCTTGGCCGAGGTGGCCTCCGCGCCTGAAGTTGATATGGTCATGGCCGCCATCGTCGGGGCGGCGGGGCTCGTGCCGACCCTCGCGGCGGCGCGGGCGGGCAAGCGCGTCCTGCTCGCCAACAAGGAGGCTCTGGTCATGTCCGGGGCGCTCTTCATGCAGGAGGTCGCGGCGAGCGGCGCCGTCCTGTTGCCCATTGACAGCGAACACAACGCCATCTTTCAGGCCCTTCCGGCCGGCTTTCAGCGTGGTCTTCACGACAGCGGTGTCACGCGTATCCTGCTGACCGCATCGGGCGGTCCTTTCCGCCGAATGCCGCTGGAAACCCTTGCCGAGGTTACGCCCGAGATGGCGTGCGCGCACCCGAACTGGGTCATGGGACGCAAGATCTCGGTCGATTCGGCAACCATGATGAACAAGGGCCTGGAGGTCATCGAAGCCCATTGGCTGTTCGGGCTGCCCGCCAATGGCATTGAGGTGGTCATCCACCCCCAGAGTGTCATCCACTCGATGGTCTCGTATGCGGATGGATCGGTCATTGCGCAACTGGGTAATCCGGACATGCGAACACCCATAGCCCACGCCATGGCCTACCCCCACCGTATTGACGCTGGCGTGCGTGCCCTTGATCTGTTCGAGATTGCCCGGCTTGATTTCGAGCGCCCGGATCATGACCGTTTCCCCTGTCTGGCGCTCGCGTATCGGGCATTGGAGGAGGGCGGGGTGGCGCCGGCCGTGCTCAATGCGGCCAACGAGGTCGCGGTGGGGAGCTTTCTCGACGGCGCTCTGCGCTTTGATCGCATTCCGGCTGTGATTGCCGACACGCTCGACGCGATCACGCCGCGCGCTGCCGACAGCCTGGAGCTCGTTTTCGAGGCAGATCGGAAAGCGCGCGAGATTGCCGGCAGCCTGGTCCGGGGGCTTGGCGCGTGAGCGGCATGGGCCTGCTCGATTACATCCTGCCTTTCCTGCTGGCGCTCGGGATTCTCATCGTTGTCCACGAGTTCGGTCACTATGGTGTGGCCCGTCTATGTGGTGTGAAGGTGCTGCGGTTTTCCGTCGGCTTCGGAAAGCCGCTGCTGCTGCGCCGCTTCGGTGCCGATCAGACCGAGTGGGTGCTCTCGGCCTTTCCGCTGGGGGGCTATGTGAAGATGCTGGATGAGCGGGAGGCGCCGGTCTCTCCGCACGAACTGCATCGGGCGTTCAATCGCCAGACCGTGTGGCGCCGGATCGCCATCGTGGCCGCCGGGCCGCTGGCCAATCTGATTCTCGCTGTTGCCTTGTACTGTGGGCTCTACACAGCTGGTGTGGAGGAACTCCGTCCGCGCCTCGGCCCTCCGGCGGAAGCGAGTCTCGCCCAGCAGGCGGGTTTTGCCGATGGCGAACTTGTGCGCAGCGTGGACGGACGCGCCGTGCAGACTTGGCAGGAGTTTCGCTGGGTGCTGATTAATGAAGCCCTCGACAGGCGAGTTGTCGTGGTCGAGACAATCAACGACACACGGGAGATTGCCTTCCGCAAGCTCGACCTGAGCGCGGCGACTGTGGACCAGGACAAACAGGACATTGCAGCCCAACTTGGCTTGAGCCTCCAGCGTCCAAAACTGCCGGCAGTTCTGGGCAGCCTGAGCCCGGGTGGGGCTGCCGAGGCTGCTGGGCTGCGCCCGGGGGATCGGGTGGTCCGTTTGGGAGAACAACGCGTCGATGACTGGACCGCACTGGTTACGGCAGTGCGTGATGCCCCCGGCCAGACGTTGGAAATTGAGGTCGAGCGTGGTGGGAAGAGCATCCTTGCCCGCGTGGTCCCTGCCACCGTCGAAGAAAATGGTCGCAAGATCGGACGTATCGGTGTCGGCGTTGCCGATCAGGACGGGCAGCGCGACCGAATCTTCGTGACCGTTCGATACGATCTGATCGATGCCCTCGGCAAGGGTGTCGAGCAGACCTGGGACACTGCCGCATTGAGCCTGTCGGTCATGGGGCGGATGATTGTCGGTGAAGTCTCGGTCAAAAACCTCAGTGGTCCGGTCACGATTGCCGACTTCGCCGGTCAGTCTGCGCGCATGGGTTTTTCCCATTACATCAAGTTCCTGGCGCTGATCAGCATCAGCCTCGGAGTCCTGAATCTGCTCCCCGTGCCGGTGCTTGATGGGGGGCACTTGCTGTATTATGTGATCGAGATCATCAAGGGCGGCCCGGTTTCCGAGCGAGTGATGGAGATCGGCCAGCAGATCGGTATGGCCCTGCTGGCAGCGCTAATGGCTTTCGCCTTCTACAACGACATCAACCGCCTTGTTGCTAGCTGAAATCGGATGAAATCCAAGCTTCTTTCCGGGGTGATCGCCGCGCTTTTTGTGGCATCTCCCGCATTGGCCTTTGAGCCATTCGTCGTAAAAGACATTCGTATCGAAGGTATCCAGCGGACCGAGGCCGGTACGGTCTTCAGTTATCTGCCAGTGAAGGTCGGCGAGCAGTTTACCGACGACAAGGCCTCCCAGGCGATCAAGGCCCTGTTTGCCACCGGCTTCTTCAAGGATGTCCGGATCGAGGTGGAGCGGGACGTCATCGTCGTCGTGCTGGATGAGCGTCCGGCGATTTCCCAGGTGGATTTCGTGGGGATCAAGGAGTTCGACAAGGAAGCGCTGAAGAAGGGGCTGAAGGAGGTTGGTCTCGCTGAATCGCGCATCTTTGATCGTGCTGTCCTGGAGCGCGCGGAGCAGGAGCTGAAACGCCAATACCTGTCTAAGGGGCTCTACGGTGTGCAGATCACGACCACGGTCACGCCCCTTGAGCGTAACCGGGTGGGCGTGAACTTCAACGTGGTTGAAGGCGAGGCAGCGCGCATCCGCCAGATCAGCATCATCGGCAACAAGGTATTCAAGGAGAAGGAGTTGCTTGATCTCTTCTCCCTGACAACGCCGGGCTGGATGACCTGGTATTCCAAGAGCGACCAGTACTCCAAGCAGAAGCTTTCGGCCGATATCGAAGCGCTGCGGTCGCATTATCTGAATCGTGGTTATCTGGACTTCAGCATCGATTCGACCCAGGTGTCGATCACCCCTGACAAGAAGGACATCTACATCACCCTCAGCATCAGTGAAGGGGAGAAGTACACCGTTTCCGATGTGAAGCTGGCAGGGACGATGGTGGTGCCCGAGGCCGAGCTTCAGGGTCTCGTCAAGCTCAAGGCCGGCGACACCTTCGTGCGTGACAACATCACCGCCACCACCAAGGCCATCAGCGATCGTCTGGGCAATGAGGGCTACGCCTTTGCCAATGTGAATGCCGCCCCGGAAGTGGACAAGGCCAAACGGGAAGTTGCTTTCACTTTCTACGTGGATCCGGGGCGTCGGGTGTATGTCCGCAAAATCAATTTCGCTGGCAACCAGCGCACGCGGGATGAGGTGATCCGACGCGAGATGCGTCAGATGGAAGGGGCTTGGTACGACGGCGCGGCACTCAATCGTTCCAAGGTCCGTCTCGATCGTCTTGGCTATTTCGATGAGGTTTCCATCGAGACGCCGGCTGTTGCCGGCTCCACCGATCAGGTCGATGCGAATTTCACCGTCAAGGAGCGCGCCACCGGCAACCTCATGCTGGGTGCAGGTTTCTCCAGTTCCGAGAAGGTCATCCTGTCTGCGTCGATTTCCCAGCAGAACCTGTTCGGCACCGGCAATGCGATGACCTTGCAGTTGAATACCGGCAAGATCAACAAGACGATTGCCCTGTCCTTTACCAATCCTTACTGGACCATCGATGGGGTCAGCGTGGGTTGGGACATCTACCAGCGCAACGTCGACCCGACCTCCCTGTCAGTGGCGACCTACAAGAGCTCCTCCATCGGAGCGGGCGTTCGTTTCGGGTATCCGATTGCGGAGGATGACCGGATCAATTTCGGCTTGTCGATCGATCAGACCACCATCAAGGTCTACGATTCGAGCCCTGCCCCATACGTTAACTTCGTCAATACCTTTGGTGATACCGCGCGTAGCCTGCTCGCAACGGCCGGCTGGGCCCGGGATCGTCGCGACAGTTTCCTCTATCCGACGTCGGGCGTGTATCAGCGGGCTTCGGTGGAGGTTGCCACGCCTGTGCTGGACATGCGCTATGTCCGTGCCAATTACCAGCATCAGTACTGGATACCCTTCGGTGGTGGCTACGCCCTGATGCTCAACGGTGATGTGGGCTACGCCCACGGCTACGATGGCAAGGAGCTGCCCTTCTATAAGAACTTCTATGCCGGCGGCATCGGTTCGGTGCGCGGCTACGAGCAGAGTACCCTGGGGCCGCGCTACACCGACAGTTCGGGCTTTGTACGGTCCCTCGGCGGCAATCGCCGTATGGTTGGCAACGCGGAGTACTATTTCCCCATGCCGGGCTCCCAGAAGGACAAGTCCATGCGCCTGTCTCTGTTTGCCGATGCGGGCTATGTCTGGGGAGCGGATGACAAGGTCCGGGCCTCCGATTTGCGTTACAGTGCCGGCCTGGCGTTCTCCTGGAGTTCTCCTGTCGGCCCCCTCAAGTTCAGTCTTGGTCAGGCGCTCAAGAAGGAAGAGGGCGACCGAACGCAGAAATTCCAGTTCCAGTTGGGTACGGTTTTCTGATTGCGACCGAACCGTATTGCATGCACATGGAGGTTTGAGTGAAGGGTATTGGTGTTTCCATGCTGGCAGCCATGCTGCTGGCCACGTTTGCACAGACGGCTGCCGCCGAAGTGAAGGTCGGGTTCGTCAATTCCGACCGGGTCATGAAGGAGGCGACACCTGCCAAGAAGGCACAGCAGAAGCTCGAGAAGGAATTCGAGAAGCGCGATCAGGACCTTCAGCGAATCGCGAAGCAACTGCAAGGTATGCAGGAAGCCCTCGAGAAGAATTCCATGACCATGGGCGAGGGCGAGCGACGCACCAAGGAACGTGAGTTCAACGATCTCAACCGCGAGTTCCAGCGCAAGCAACGCGAGTTCCGGGAAGACCTGAATCAGCGTCGTAACGAGGAGCTGGCGGGTGTGCTCGAGCGTGCCAACAAGACGATCAAGCAGATCGCCGAGGCTGATAAATACGACATCATCTTCCAGGAAGCTGTTTACGCCAGCCCGCGCATTGATATCACCGACAAGGTGATCAAGGCCCTGAGCGAAGCCAAGTAAGTCGGCACAGATGGAACTCTCTCTTGGCGAGCTCGTAGGGCAGCTCGGCGGTGAGCTTGTCGGTGACCCCTCTGTTCGGGTAAGGCAGATTGCGTCCATAGAGGCGGCCGGAGACGGGGAACTGACCTTCCTCTCCAATCCAAAGTTGGCGTCGGCCCTCGCGACCAGTGCGGCGTCGGCCTTCATTCTGTCACCCAAGGCGGCGGATCTGACCGGCAGGCCGCGCATTCTCACCCCGGATCCTTATCTTTACTTTGCCCGGGCTGCCCAGCTGTTCAATCCAGGCAGGCGTCCCGCTCCCGGACTTCAACCCGGCGCGATTGTTTCCTCGGCCCTGCCTGCGTCCGTTGCAGTGGGGGCCAATGCGGTGATCGGCAGATCGTGCAGCATTGGTGAGCGCACGGTCATCGGTCCGGGATGCGTGATCGGCGACCACGTGGAGATCGGTGAAGATTCGGTTCTACATGCCGGCGTCAAGGTCTACGACGGTTGCGTCATCGGCGCCCGGGCCATCCTGCACGCGGGCGCCGTCATCGGTGCTGACGGGCTCGGTTTTGCGCGGGATGGGGACAAGCATTGGGTCAAGATTCCACAGATTGGTCGGGTTGTTGTTGGGGATGATGTGGAGATCGGTGCAAACACCACGATTGATCGCGGCGCCCTTGGGGACACCGTGATCGGACGTGGCGTCAAACTCGACAATCTGATCCACATCGCCCACAACTGTCATGTCGGTGATGACACGATCATGGCGGCCATGGTGGGTGTCGCAGGCAGCTCCCGCATCGGGAAGAGAGTCATGCTAGGTGGAAAGGCCGGGATCGCCGGACATCTGGAGGTGGCGGATGACGTGGTTGTGTCGGCGGATACGAACGTGACCAAGAACATCGACAAGGCCGGCGTGTATACATCGGTTGTCCCACTTCAGTCCCACGCAGACTGGATCAAGAATTTTTCACACCTCCGCCGTCTCGATGCAATGGCAGACCGGGTGCGCGAGCTGGAGAGGCGACTCGCCGAAATGGAAAAGAAATCATGAGCGAAATCATCGATATCAATGAGATCAGGCAGTACATCCCCCACCGCTATCCCTTCCTTCTGGTGGATAGGATCGTCGAGATCGAGCTGGGCAAGCGTGCGATGGGCCTCAAGAACGTAACCATCAATGAGCCGTTCTTTCCTGGTCACTTTCCACACAACCCTGTCATGCCTGGTGTCCTGATCATCGAGGCGCTGGCGCAGGCGGCGGCGGTGCTGGCCTTCAAGACTGAAGGGACGATCCCGGACAAGGACGCGATGGTGTATTTTGCATCGGTGGACAACGTCCGCTTCAAGCGTCCAGTGGTGCCGGGTGATCAGCTCATGCTGGACGTCGAAATCGTCCGTACCATACGGAACATCTGGAAGTTCAAGGGGGTTGCCCGAGTCGCTGGCGAGGTGGCAACCGAGGCTGAATTCATGTGTGCGATCAAGTAATGACGATTCATCCGACTGCCATTGTCCACCCTGGGGCGCGCCTTGCTGCGGACGTGCAGGTCGGGCCGTATTCTGTCATCGGCGAGCACGTCGAGATCGGCGAGGGTACGACGGTCGGCCCCCATGTGGTCATCGAAGGGCATACCCGGATCGGCCGAGACAACCGAATCTTCCAGTTCTGCTCCATCGGTTCCGAACCCCAGGACAAAAAATACGCCAACGAACCGACCCGACTCGAGATCGGTGATCGCAACACCATTCGTGAGTTCTGTAGCTTCAGTACCGGTACGGTTCAGGATGGCGGCCTGACCCGCGTGGGCGACGATAACTGGATCATGGCTTACGTACACGTTGCCCATGACTGCTTGGTGGGCAACAACACCATATTCGCCAACAACGCCACGCTGGCCGGGCATGTTTCGGTGGGGGACTGGGCGATTCTGGGCGGTTTCACCGGGGTTCATCAGTTCGTGCGCGTGGGAGCGCACAGTTTCTGTGGCGTCGGCACCGTGCTGCTCCAGGATTTACCGCCTTTTGTCACCGTGTCGGGCAATCCGGCCTCGCCCCACGGCATCAACAGCGAAGGGCTCAAGCGGCGTGGTTACTCCAGCGATGGCATCATGGCGATCAAACGTGCCTACAAGACGCTCTATCGCAACGGGTTGACGCTGGATGAGGCCCGCCGGGAGATTGCCGCGATTGCCACGGGTGTTCCCGAGTTGCAGCCGTTCTCCGAATTCATTGCCGACTCCGGTCGTGGCATCGTCCGCTAGCCCATGGCTCTGCGCATCGCCATGGTGGCGGGCGAGGCGTCCAGTGACCTTCTCGCCAGCCATCTGATCCGCGCGCTCAAGCGCCATCTGCCTGACGCCCAGTTCTTCGGGATCGGTGGGCCAAAGATGCAGGCCGAGGGTTTCATCGCCTTGTGGCCGGCCGAAAAACTGTCTGTGCACGGATACGTTGATGCCCTCAGGAATTACCGGGAATTGTCCGGGATTCGTCGATCCCTGCTGCGGCGTCTCCTTGCCAATCCGCCCGCCGCCTTTATTGGGGTGGACGCACCCGACTTCAGCCTGTGGCTTGAGAAGCGTCTGAAGGACAGGCACATCCCCGCGATCCATTTCGTCGGTCCGTCCATCTGGGCCTGGCGCAAGGGGCGTCTCAAGGGCATCGCCCGTTCCGTCAGCCACATGCTTTGCCTGTTCCCCTTCGAGCCGCCCCTCTATCAGGCGGCCGGTGTACCGGTGAGCTACGTGGGGCATCCGCTCGCTGATGTCTTTCCCTTGGCGCCTGATCGGGCTGCGGCTCGGGAGATGTTGCAGATCCCCGATGGTGTGCCCGTTTTCGCCCTGCTCCCGGGTAGCCGCCAGTCGGAAGTGCGCAATCTTGCCGACACCTATATCGCAACGGCGGCCGCTCTCCATGAACGCCATCCGGACGCCTGTTTCCTCGTGCCCCTGGCCACGCGGGAAACCCGGTTGCTCTTTGAAGAAGCCCTGCGCCGTCATGCCAATCTGGATCTGCCGATCCGGATCCTTTTCGGTCATGCGGTCGACGCGATGATCGCGGCGGATGCGGTCCTGGTGGCGAGTGGAACGGCGACGCTTGAGGCTGCCTTGCTGAAGCGTCCGATGGTGATCACCTACAAGATGGGCAAATGGTCCTTCCGCCTCATGCGGCGGATGGCCTATCTGCCCTGGGTGGGCCTGCCGAATGTACTGGCTGGGCGCGAGGTGGTGCCCGAGATCCTTCAGGATGCCGCCACTCCCCAGGCCCTCGCCGATGCGCTGGATGCATGGCTGACCGACAAGGACAAGGTGGCTGATCTGACCCGCAGCTTCACCGAGATGCATCTTCAATTGCGTCAGGACACCGCCGCGCGAGCCGCCGCCGCCATCCTTCCCTATCTTCAGGGTCGGGGGCGATGAGAGCCCGGCCCTCCGGGGCGCTGTCTTCGTTCCGGGGAGGGCATTGCGGTGGGTCAGGTGCCTAGTTCTCCGGGCTTGCTGTGCGGGGTTGATGAGGCCGGGCGCGGCCCCCTTTGCGGACCGGTTGTCGCTGCGGCGGTCATTCTCGATCCGGCACGCCCGATTGCCGGACTGGCCGACTCCAAGAAGCTTTCCGAGAAGCGCCGTAATGCCCTTGCCCTGGAGATCCGTGAAAAGGCCCTGGCCTGGTGCATTGCCGAGGCCAGTGTGGAGGAGATCGACCGCCTCAACATCCTGCACGCTTCCATGCTGGCCATGCAGCGGGCGATTGCCGGGCTGCAACGGGTGCCCGACAGGGTGGCGGTCGATGGCAATCGGTGCCCCCCTTTGACAATGCCCTGTGAAGCCATCGTCAAAGGGGATGCCCTGGTGCCGGCGATCTCGGCAGCATCCATCCTGGCCAAGACCGCGCGCGATGCCATGCTCGTGGCCTTGGACAGGCAATATCCCCAATACGGGCTGGCCGCTCACAAG
>JAEUNV010000216.1 GCA_016790385.1 Zoogloea sp. | reverse complement strand
GGTGAAGCGGGTGCTCGACCGCAGCGGCGAGTCCACCTATTACATCAACGGGGTGCAGGTCCGCCGCAAGGACGTGATCGACCTGTTCCTCGGCACCGGCCTTGGCCCGCGGGCCTACGCCATCATCGAGCAGGGCATGATCTCCCGCATCATCGAGGCCAAGCCTGAGGAAGTGCGGGGCTTCCTCGAGGAGGCCGCGGGGGTGACTAAGTACCGTGAACGGCGCCGGGAGACCGAAGGGCGATTGTCCGATGCCCGGGACAACCTGACCCGCCTGGAAGACATTCGCAACGAGCTTGGTCAGCAGATCGGCAAGCTTGAAACCCAGGCGGCCGTTGCCGAGAAATTCCGGCAGCTCAACGCCAGTCTCTCCGAACGTCAAAATCTGCTGTGGCTGATGAAGCGCAATGAGGCACGGGCGGAGCGCGCCCGGTTGTCTGAGGAGCTGGCGGAGGCAACCCGCCGTATCGAGGCAGACTCAAGCCATCTTCAATTGCTTGAAGGCCAGCTGGAAACCGCTCGCAGTGCCCAGCTGGGTGCCAATGAAGGGGTGCAGCTCGCCCAGGAGGCACTCTATGCGGTGAGTTCGGAACTCACCCGCCTGGAGGGTGAACTTGCCCGCCTGCGGGATAGCCGGCGCATTCTGGAAAGTCGGCTGACTCAGCTTGAGCGCGATGACGCCCAGTGGCGCAGTCAGCTCGACGCCCTGGCCGCCGACGGCGAGCGCTGGAGCGGGCTGCTGGAACATGCAGCATTACGGGTCGAGCAGGCCGATGCCCGCCATGCCGAGGTGGGGGAACGGCTGCCCGAGGCGGAAGAAGCCTTGCGCACTGCCGATGCCGCCGCCGCCGCGGTGCGTCGCGAACTGAATCACGCCGAGCAGCAGATCCGTGTTGAGGAGGCCCACCGGGTGAGCAGCGAGCGCACCCTTGAGGCGTTGTCCCAGCGCCGTGCGCGGTTGCAGCAGGAACAATCGGCGGTTCAGGCGCCGGACACGCGTCAGTTGTCCGAGCGGGAGGCGATGCTTGAAGAGGCTGAGGACGGTCTGTCCCGTGCCCAGGCTGAGCTTGCCGAGCTCACTGCCCAGGTGCCCGCAGCTCAGCAGGCCCTCAAGCAAGCCGTCGAGGCCGAGCGCCAGGCCCAGCGCAGGGCCACCGAACTGCGGGCGCGCCGGGAGGCGCTGGTGCAATTGCAGAGCAAGGTGCAGGTGCAAGGGCAGCTGGGCGATTGGCTCAAACGGCATCACCTGGACGCCCTGACGCCCCTGTGGCAACGCATACGCGTCGAGGCGGGATGGGAGCTGGCGGTTGAAGCCGTGCTTCGGGAAAGGCTGGCTGCGCTGCCGGCGGCGGAAGGACAGGCCGCGTTGGCAGCGTTGGCCGACAAGGTGCCGGGGGCAGTGGCCTTTCTGCTGCCTGGGGCCGTTCCGGCGGTTGAGCGGGGCGATGCGCCGACGGGTACCCGCCCGCTGGGCTCCCTCGTCGAGGCGGATGCGGAGCTTGGCGAAGCCTTGAATGCCTGGCTGGGCAGGGTTTTTGTCACTGACGATCTCTCCGGCTGGCTGGGGCGGCGCGGCGAACTGCCGGTCGGCACGGTGCTGGTGTCGCGGGAGGGGCGGCTCCTCGATCGTCATGCCCTCAGTCACTATGCACCTGATTCCCGTACGCACGGGGTCATCGAACGCCAGCGGGAAATCGAGCACCTGAGCGTGGAAATGCAGGCGGCCCAGGACGATGCGGCCATGGCCCACAGCATGGTGGGCGAGGCGGAAGCCCTGGCCAGCCGTCTGCAGGATTCCATTGCCAGCCTGCGTCGTGATGCCCAGGCTCTCCAGGCCCGGGTGCATGCCGAGCAGGTCGAAGTGCTCAAACTCAACCAGGCCCGGACGCGCTACGAGGAGCGCTGCGGCCAGATCGATCGTGACCTGGGGGAGATTGCCCACGCAGAGCAGGCCGAGCGGGATCGCCTGATGCGTTCCGAAACTGAGCTTGAGCGTGGCCGCGAGATGGCCGAACTGCAACGCGGCCGCCTGGATGCGGCAGAGTCGGTGCGTCGGGAGCGGGATAGCGCCGTTCGGGAAACCCGTGCCCTGGAGCAGGCCCTGGCGCGGGAGCTGCAAGAGGCCCGGCACGCCGAGCGGGAGTGTCGCAGCAAGCTCGAAGATCTCGACCGGAACCGGGCCTTGGCTGCCGAGCAGCTGGCACGTATCGCCGATGAGCTGGTGGAGCGCCGTGAATCCCTGCTGGAGATCGACGAGGTATCGGTGGCGGCCGCCCTGCAAGAGTCGGTTGCCCAGCGGACGGTGCGTGAAGCGGCGCTGGCGGCCTGCCGGAATACCCTCGAGGAAGCCAATGCCGGCCTGCGGGCGCTGGAGGATGAGCGCCTGCGTACCGAACACGCGGCCGCGCCTCAGCGGGAGCGGGTCGCCGATCTGCG